>WFSU01000201.1 GCA_015485845.1 Nitratifractor sp.
AAAGTAGACAAAAGCGCAGATACAAACCCAAAAAAAGGAGCCACAAAGTCAGCGTAGATATTTTTTACCATCATAGTGCAGAATCAGTTTTTTAAATCAGTTTTTATACCATTGTGAGAGTCCGATAGTGGAGGATGGATTTTTTTGGGTTTCAAAAGTTTCTTTTTTATTCTAAAATTGTGATATAATTCTTGTCTACCATTACAACGACGCGTCGACAAGGGATTTGCCAAGCCAAGTCACTTGCCGACGCGCCAAACAAAAAGGAGAAAAAAATGGCAGACAAAATCTATCGTGTGAGGATGAATGACCTCAGTTTCAGTGTGGAAGATGTCCCTCAGGAGTGGCTGGGACTGGGAGGCCGGGGGCTCACCTCGACCATTGTCGCTGCGGAAGTAGATCCCGAGTGTCACCCCCTCGGGCCCAACAACAAAATGGTCTTCGCCCCGGGGCTCCTCTCCGGAACCGCTGCGGCCAACAGTGGCCGGACTTCACTCGGCGCCAAGAGTCCCCTCACCGGCGGGATCAAGGAGAGCAACTCCGGCGGTACAAGTGCCGGGATCATGGCAAAACTTGGTGTCAAAGCCCTCATTATCGAAGGGATCCCTGCCGAAGATGATGACAACTTCTATCATATCCATGTCACCAAAGAGCACGTCACCATCGAGCCAATCCCTGAACTCGTCGGCAAAGAGAACTTCGAAGTCCTCGACACCATGCTCGAGCGTTACGGCCGCAAAGTTGCTGTTTTCAGTATCGGCACCCCCGGTGAGCAGAGAATGCTCATCTCCAACGTCTCCGTCAAAGACCCCCAGGGCAAGATTCGGAGCCTCGGGCGGGGAGGACTCGGAGCTGTTATGGGCTCGAAGAAGATCAAAGTCATCACCGTCGATGCCGGGGACAGTAGAGAGACCTACCTCGCCGATGCTGAGAAGTTCCGCGCTGCCAACAAAGCGTTTACTAAGGCGCTCAAAGAGAACCCCATTAGTGGTGAGGGATTGCCCGCCTTTGGTACCGATGTCCTCATCAATATCATAAATGAAGCAGGCGGATTGCCCACCATGAACTTCCGCTACGGAACTTCTGAAAATGCTGAGGAGATCTCCGGTGAGCACGTCGCCGAAAACATCCAGGAACGCGGCGGGAAAACCACCCATGGCTGCCACGCCGGTTGTGTCATCCAGTGCTCGCAAGTCTACAACGATAAAGACGGCAACTACGTCACTTCCGGGTTTGAATACGAAATGATCTGGGCCTTTGGTGCCAACTACGGCATCGACAACATCGACACCATCGCACAGATCGACCACATCATGGACGACATAGGCGTCGATGCGATCGAGACTGGCGTCACCTTCGGCGTCGCGGCTGAGGGGGGCATGCTCCCCTTCGGTGACGGCGAGGCGGTCATCAAGATCCTCACTGAGGACATCCCCAACGGCACCCCCGCCGGTCGTGTCATCGGCAGCGGGGCGGGCAACGTCGGCAAACTCTACGGCGTCGTCCGTGTCCCTGTGGTCAAAAACCAGGGAATGCCTGCCTACGAGCCCCGCGCGATCAAAGGTCAGGGGATCACCTACGTCACCACTCCAATGGGTGCCGACCACACCGCCGGCTATGCCGTGGCGACCAACATCCTCAACAGCGGTGGCCACATCGATCCACTCAAAAAAGAGGGACAGGTCGCCCTCTCCCGCAACCTGCAAATCGCGACCGCCGCGATCGACAGTACCGGTATGTGCGTCTTCGTCGCCTTCCCGGCACTCGATGATCCCGCCTGCCTCCCGGCATTGATCGACATGATCAACGCCCGCTTCGGCGCCGAATTGACCGGAGACGATGTGACCAATCTCGGTAAGAATATCCTCAAGCTCGAGCACGAGTTCAACCTCAAAGCCGGGCTGGGCAAAGCCGACGACCGTATCCCTGAGTTCATGAAGTATGAAACCCTGCCGCCGCACGATGCGATCTGGGACTTCACCAACGAAGAGATCGATTCTTTCTGGGACTTTTAATGGCGGTGATCGACGTCACCGTCAAACTCTTCGCCCAATACCGCGAAGGGAAGTTCAAAGTCGAACAGCGCCGTTACCCTGAGGGGACGACGGTCGACGATGTCATCACTGAGACCGGGATCGCCGTCGATCGCTACCCCATCGGCGTCATGATCATCAACGGCCGACACGTCCAGGAAGACCATGTCCTCACAGATGGCGACGCCCTGGCGCTCTTCCCCAAGGTGGGAGGAGGATAAGGAGCACAACATGACCATCAATTTCAATGCGTTTTCTTTCGCCCGTATGGCTCTGCGCAAAAAAGGGATCGAATGTGTCAACGTCGATCGCGAACTGCGTGAGGGGATGACGATACAGGATTTCATCGATGAGTTGGGGTTCGAAGAAGGGAAGATCGAAGCCGCCTTTCTCAACGGCACCGTCCGCCCCAAAGACACCGTGCTCCACGACGGCGACCGCGTCGCCCTCCTCCCACCCGGCACCCCCGGATCATATCGCCTCATCCTCGGGATCAAAGATATGAATGAGCAGGAGAACTCCTCTGAATAGCCTCACTCACGTCATCCATGAGTATACCCATGACAGTCTCCTCCCTTTTGAGGCGGAACGGCAGATCGCTGTCCGGTTTGATCTGCCGCTTTGGACGGTCGAACGCCGAGCCCTCGAGGAAGCAATCCTCCCCCTCCGTTACGCCCGCAACCGTCAGACCATCGACACTGCCCGACAACTGCGCCTGCTCGATGCCCGGGTGGCGATCATCGGCTGCGGAGGGCTTGGGGGACACGTCGCCGAAATGCTCACCCGCATCGGCGTGGGGCATCTGACCCTGATCGATCCCGACACTTTCGACGAACACAATCTCAACCGGCAGAATTTTTCCACCCTCGCCGTGCTCGGTCAGGAAAAAGTACAGGTGCTCAAACACCACCTCATCGCCATCAACCCCGCGACACAAATCCGACCCATCACCC
>WFSU01000202.1 GCA_015485845.1 Nitratifractor sp.
GCCCCTACGACAGCTATGACCAGGCCAAAGCTGCTCTCCCCATCGTCAAGCAAAAGATCGGTGTCGACGGTCTCATCGTCAAGTTTTAAGCCATGATCCGCTCCCACCTGTTTGACCAGCTTACCCCCGTCGCCCTCTACGGGGAGATCAAAGCACTCTTCCCCGATGAGATCACAATGCTCTTCGAGAGCGTTGTCAACACCGAGGATGGCAACTTCAGCTTCATCGCTATCGGCGCCAAAGAGCGCCTCAGCTTCCGTGACGGCGTCAGCAGCTATACCGATACCAAGAGGCGCACCGAGACGATCGAGGATGATCCCTTTACGTTCCTCCAGCGCTACTATCGCACGATCGACCCTGAACCGTACCATGCAATGGCACACGAGGCAGGGTTTGGCTTCGTCGACGGGTTTATCGGGTTCATCGGCTACGATATGGTCAAAGTCTTCGAGCCCACCCTGCATGCGAGCATGGACGGCCTGCACGACACCCTCCAGACCCCCGATCTCGATCTCATCCGCCCCAAGCTCATCATCGGCTTTTCGCACAAGAGCGCCCGATTGACTTTCATCGATCCCGACGACACCCACCCCGAGATGCTCACCGCCGTCGAAGCACTGATGACCCAGCCCCACCAACCTCTCCCCCTCCAGCCGGTCGTCCTCGAGGGCGAAGGGGAATTTGCCATCGACGCTGAGCGCTACATGGAGATCGTCCGCGAAGCCAAGGAGCACATCCGCGCCGGGGATGTCTTCCAGATGCTCCCCTCCAACCGCTACACTCAGTACGGACAGATCGATCCGCTCAGCTTCTATCGGGTGCTGCGATCCAAAAACCCCTCCCCCTACCTCTTCCTCCTCGAGTACGAGGATTTTGCCATCTGCGGCTCGAGCCCGGAGGTGATGGTGCGTCTCACCGACGGCGAAATCCTCCTGCGCCCCATCGCCGGTACCCGCAAGCGCGGCGACACCCCCCAGCGCGACCACGAACTCGAACAGGAAATGCTCGCCGATCCCAAAGAACGCGCCGAACACCTCATGCTCATCGACCTCGGACGCAACGACGTCAGCCGCGTCGCCCAGACCGGCACCGTCACCGTCCCCGACATGATGCGGGTCGAGAAATACTCCCACGTCATGCACATGGTCAGCGACGTCGTCGCCCAGATCGCCGAGGACAAGGATATGTTTGACCTTTTCCGTGCTACCTTTACCGCCGGGACGATGACCGGTGCTCCCAAGATCAAAGCGATGGAGCTCATCGCTCGTTTCGAGGGACTCAAACGGGGCTTTTACTCCGGAGCCGTAGGGTACTTCTCGTTTACCGGAGACATGGACTCAGCCATCGCCATCCGCACCGCCCTCCTTCAAAATGACCGCATCACCCTCCAAGCCGGAGCCGGCGTCGTCGCCGACTCGGTACCGGAGCTGGAAGAGCTGGAAGTGCGCAACAAGCTTATGGCGTTGATCGCGACGCTCAAAGAGATGGAGAGCCTTTGAATCTTTTCACCATCTTCGGCAACCCCGTCTCCCACTCCCGCTCTCCTCTGATGCACAATTACGCCTTTCGGGGACTGGGTGTTGATGCCTGCTACGGTCGTCACCGACTTGAGGACGGAGGAAAACTGCGCGAAACGTTTTTTGCCCTTGGACTTACAGGCGCCAATATCACCGTCCCCCACAAAGAAGCTGCTTTTGCTGCCTGCGATGAGCTCGATCCTTTCGCCCGGAAAGTCGGAGCCGTCAACACCATCGTCGAACGCGATGGAAAACTCCACGGCTACAACACCGATGCCCCCGGCTTCCTCCGTGCCATCGAGCCTTTTGACGGCCGGCGTGTCCTCTTCCTCGGAGCCGGCGGCACCGCCCAATCGACCGCCGTGATTCTGCGCGACCACGGCTACGATGTCACGATCCTCAACCGCAGCGCCCCACGGCTGGAAAAGTTCATCGATCAGGGCTTCACCTGCTATACCTTTAACGATTTCAAGCCCGACACCTACGACCTCATCATCAATATGACCTCCGCCGGCCTCACCGACGACCACCTCCCCGCCCCCGAACACCTCATCTCCCCCCTACTCCCTAATGCCCAAGCCTGCATCGACGTCATCTACGGCCGCGAAACCCCCTTCCTAACCCTCGCAAAAGCCCATAACAAGCCGACAAAAGACGGCTCAGACATGCTCGTCTATCAGGGGGCAATTGCGTTTGAGTATTTTACGGACGAAGCGTATGGCTTTGAGGAGATTGTACCGTATATGCGTAAGGCGTTCGAGTAACTTCACACTTATGGCATCATCCCATTCACACCGTTAAGTCCTAATTTGGTACAATAAAAAGACCGAAGGAGACCATATGCACATTGTAAATGATATCAAACCCGTTACCTATCTCAAAAGCAGAGCCGCTGATGTCCTCAGACACATTAACGAAACCCACAGACCCATGATCATCACACAAAACGGTGAAGCCAAAGCCGTCATACAAGATCCGAAGAGTTATGAAGATACAAAAAACGCTCTTGCGATCATGAAACTCCTCTCTTTCGCGGAAGAAGATCTTCGAAAGGGAAATCTTCATACCGAGGAAGATGTTTTTAACGCGGTCGAAGAACTTCTTGAAAAATGAGTAAAACGTATCAAGTCGAATGGACTTCAAACGCAAAAAAAGACCTGCTGAACATCGTTGGCTACATCAAAAAAGAAAATGTGAGTGCTGCGAGAGATGTGTATGAACGAATCAAAGAAAAAGCACGATCAAGCAACATGTTTCCCCTGAGAGGCAGAGTGGTTCCCGAACTTCAAAAAGAGGGTATTACGATTTACAGAGAGATGATTGCACACCCTTGGAGAGTTATCTATAAGATTGAAAATGAGACGGTTTACATCATGGCTGTTTTTGATTCGAGGCAGAATGTAGAGGAGCTGTTGTTGCAGAAACTGTTGAAAGGGCGCCTGTCATTTGACAACAATTAACCTCCACCCGCTACAATAACATAAGCCAAAATAAAAATTGCGGGAGCCCCCATGACCAAGATCCTTATGATCGAAGACGATCCGGAATTTGCCGAGCTGTTGACCGAGTATCTCGCGCAGTTTGATATGCAGGTGACCAACTTCGAAGACCCGTTTCTGGGCTTAAGTGCCGGGGTCTACAACTACGACCTGATGATCCTCGATCTGACCCTGCCGGGGATGGACGGTCTGGAGGTGTGCGAGGAGGCCGCCCGCAAGTACGACATCCCCATCATCATCTCCTCGGCGCGCTCGGACATCAACGACAAGCTCGCCAGTTTTGAGCTCGGTGCCGACGATTACCTCCCCAAACCCTACGATCCCAAGGAGCTCCACGCCCGCATCCTCTCGCTCCTGCGCCGTCGCACCCGGGGAGATTCCACGCCTCCAACCCCCAAGAGCGATTTTGAGACCAAAGGGGAGACGATCTATTTCAAAGGCGAAGCGCTCCAGCTCACCCCGGCAGAGTTTGAGATCCTCTCTCAGCTGGTACACTCACAGGGGATCGCCATCTCGCGGGAACAGCTCATCAACGCCTCGACGGTCATGAGTGACAGCTCCCAGAAGAGTCTCGATGTCATCATCTCCAAGATCCGCGCCAAACTCGGCGACCCCAAGCGGATCCAGGCCGTGCGCGGCATCGGGTACAAGCTGGTCTGATGCGCCCCCGATCCCTCCGCGCCAAGATCAACATCATCTTCGTCCTCGCGACCCTGCTGTTGGCGATCCTCTTCGGCGTCCTCTACCAGCGCAGTCAGAGCCGTTCCCTCGAAGCGATCGCCATGCAGGAGCGGGCCAATATCCATTACCTCTACCTCTACTACCTCCAGTACGGCAAGATCGACACCGCCTACCTCGAGTCGCAGAACATCCGCGTCGTCAACGGCGGGGAGAGAGACCTCGTCCTCCAGGGGCACTTCGACGACGACAACGGCACCCGCCACTTTGCCACCGTCACCCTCAAGCTCGAGCGCTACATCTTCATCAACAACGACCGCTTCAACCTCGTCCTCGAAAACATGAACAAACCCAAGTTCCCCCTCGATCTCGTCATCGGTTTTGTTGGATCGCTCCTGCTACTTGGATTCTTTTACTGGTGGGTCATCCGTTCGATCAAGCCCCTCGTAGAGCTCAAACACACCATCGAAAAATTCTCCGACGGCGACCTCGACATCGAATGCCGCAGCGACAAAGGAGACGAGATCGCCGAAGTGGCCAATGCATTTGACATCGCCGTCAAAAAAATCCGCGATCTCCTCCACGCCCGGCAGCTTCTACTGCGTGCCATCATGCACGAACTCAAAACCCCCATCGCCAAAGGGCGTCTCATGAGCGAAATGGTCGCGGACGAACGGCAGAAGACCCGTTTCCACACAATCTTCCAGCGCCTCAACCTCCTCATCGACGAATTTGCCAAAGTCGAGCAGATCGCCTCAAAGAATTTCAACGCCCACTTCAAACCCTACAAACTCAGCGACATCGTCGAAGCCAGCGTTGATATGCTCATGCTGGATGATCCCGACAAACACATTGAGCTTCACTTGGTGCACGACACGACGATGCAGGCTGACTTCGAGCTCCTCTCTCTGGCGATCAAAAATCTGCTCGACAACGGCATCAAATACAGCCAAACCAAACGGGTTCAGGTCATCATCAACAGCGACACTCTCACCATCAGCAACCACGGCGAAGGGCTCAAAGAGCCTCTCGAGCACTACTTTGCCCCCTTTCACACCTCCCGCAGTGGATTGGGGCTGGGACTCTACATCGTCAAGAGCATCCTTGACATTCACAAGATGGGGCTGGAGTATGTCTATGAGAAAGGGGAGAACAGATTCACCATTACTCTTCGACAAAAAGTATGACAATTTGACATATAATTCTCTTCTTTCGTCAAAATAAAGTATAATACGACACGTCAAAAGGAGGCACCATGGGCGAATCACAATCGACGATAGACATCGCAGCACTTTTTCGCACTGCCCATCGCCCCGTGCGCCCGTTTCGGAGCATCGAGCTCTTTGCCGGAGCCGGCGGGATGGCACTGGGGATGGAACACGCCGGCATCGAACACCTCCTTCTGAATGACTTCGACCGCTACGCCGCTGCCACCCTCCGCCGCAACCGCCCCGAATGGCCCGTCGTCCACGGCGACGTCGCCGAGATCGACTTTGCCCCCTATGCCGGAGAGGTGGATGTGCTCACCGGAGGCTTTCCGTGTCAGGCTTTTTCATATGCGGGCAAAAAGATGGGCTTCGAAGACACCCGGGGGACACTCTTCTATGAGTTTGCCCGGGCACTCAAGGAGACCCGCCCGGCACTCTTCCTCGCCGAAAATGTCCGGGGATTGCTCAACCACGACAAAGGACGCACACTGGAGACCATCCTGAGTGTCTTCCGCTCGATGGGCTACCACGTCCTTGAGCCCAAAGTCCTCAAAGCCGTCAAATACCGCGTCCCCCAAAAACGCGAACGGCTCATCATCGTCGGCATCCGCGAAGACTATGCCGACAAAGTCACGTTCTCCTGGCCCGAAGAGTGCACCGAAGAGTACACCCTCAAAGATGCCCTCAAGAAAGGCACCCTCTACCCCACCGACGTCCCTCCCTCTCCGGGTCAAACGTATCCCGAGAAAAAGAAGGTCATTCTCGACAAAGTCCCACCCGGCGGTTACTGGCGTGACCTCCCCCTCGAAGACCAAAAAGCCTACATGATGAAGAGCTTTTACCTCGGCGGAGGCAAGACCGGCATCGCCCGCCGCATCGCCTGGGATGAGCCCAGCCTCACCCTCACCTGCTCCCCGGCTCAGAAACAAACCGAGCGGTGCCATCCTGATGAGACCCGCCCGTTTACCGTCCGGGAGTATGCCCGCATCCAAACCTTCCCTGATGAGTGGATTTTTGAGGGCTCCGTCACCCAGCAGTACAAACAGATCGGCAACGCCGTCCCGGTCAACCTCGCCTACGCACTGGGTACTTCACTTGTCGCCACACTCAATCAGATCGAGGAGCTGGATCATGGCCGGATATAACCTCGACTTTATCTCAGACGATGATCTCTACCGTCACGTGCGGGAGACGGTAGAGAAGTACCGCTTCGACATCGACCTCAAAACGTTCAACAAAAACTTAATCGACCCCATCAAACTCACCTTTGACTCCAAAATCTACGGCAAATCCCTCGAAGAGATCATCGAAGCGGAAATTATCCGCCAAATGGACAAATCCAACACCAACCACATCGGATACTTTCACCAAAACATCTTCCGCTATATCGATCCGGCATGGGAAGTCCCCCGGCAAGGATTTGACCTCATCAATACCCGTGACAAAATCTACGTCGAAATCAAAAACAAACACAATACGATGAATTCATCCTCATCACAAAAAACCTATATGAAAATGCAAGCCATGCTCCTCGAAGATGCTGATAACCGATGTATGCTCGTCGAAGTGATCGCCAAGAAGAGTCAGAATGTCCCCTGGAAAATCTCCCTCGACGGGGTCAGCCGTCACCACGAATACATCCGGCGTGTCTCAATGGATCAGTTTTATGCGCTGGTGACCGGGCAAAACGATGCATTTAAGCACTTGTGCGAAGTGCTCCCAACCGTGATCGACGACGTCATAGCCGATCTGCCCGGTCATCAACTCAACAACAGTGTCTTTGAGGAGTTGAAAGCCCTCTCTCCCAACCTGCTCAAGAGTTTGTATCTGCTATCGTTTGGAAGGTATGAAGGATTTGAGTCATTGAAGATCGCGTAGGTGTGCAACAGCACACCTTCCAACGGTTACATTATGGGGATATTTTGATAATCACATAACTATTTGGGGCTGGGACTTCAGTCCCATCAAACGGGACTGAAGTCCCTACTCCTCTTTATGATAAAAGCGTTGCAAAGCAACACATACAAAAATTCCTCATTCTGAGGGCAGACACACAGGTCTGCCCTACTGGAATTTTTCCCCAATCATAAACGCCAATTCCAGCGATTGATTGGCATTGAGTCGTGGGTCACACTGGGTGTGATATCGACTACCAAGATCTTCATCGGAGATAGGGCTGGAGGTGCTGCCGGTGCATTCGGTGACGTCTTCGCCGGTCATCTCGAGGTGGATGCCCGCCGCGACGGTGCCTTCGGCTTCGTGAATAGCGAAAAACTGCTCCACTTCGGAGAGGATCTTCTCGAAGTCACGGGTCTTGAATCCGGTCGAACTTTTGGCAATATTGCCGTGCATCGGGTCGATCGTCCAGACGACCTGTTTGCCCGCATCCCGCACCGCTCGGAGAAGAGGTGGGAAGTGGGCGGCGATTTTGTCCGCACCCATTCGGACGATGAGGTTGAGCCTCCCCTCTTCATTGGTGGGGTTAAGGGCATCGATCAGTGCGAGGAGCTCTTCGGCTTCCATCGAGGAGCCTACTTTGCAGCCGATTGGGTTTTGGATGCCACGGAAATACTCAATGTGGGCGCCATCGAGATCGCGGGTACGATCCCCGATCCAGAGCATGTGTGCCGAGGTGTTATACCAATCATTCGTGATACTGTCAACCCGTGTCAATGCCTCCTCGTACGGCAGGAGCAACGCTTCGTGAGAGGTGTAAACCGTCGTTTGACGCAGCTGGGGAGCATTGTCTGAATTGATCCCGGCAGCGGCGAGGAATTTCATGCTCTTGTCGATCTGAAAACTCAGCTGCTCGTAACGCTGTCCAAGGGGATGCCCCTTGATGAAGTCGAGGTTCCAGCGATGCACCTCATCCAGATTGGCCAGACCCCCTCGAGAAAACGCCCGCAGGAGGTTCATCGTCGCTGCCGACTGGTTGTACGCCCGGATCATCCGCCGTGGGTCAGGCTCGCGTGCTGCCTCAGTAAAGCCGATGTCGTTGATAATATCACCGCGATAGCTCGGGAGCTTGACACCGTCAATCTCTTCAAAATCACTCGAGCGGGGCTTGGCAAACTGTCCGGCCATTCGGCCGATTTTGACCACCGGTTTACCGGCAGAATAGGTCATCACGACTGACATTTGGAGGATCAGCTTGAACATGTTTTTGATCACGTCGGCATTGAAAGCACCGAAACTTTCGGCACAGTCGCCCCCCTGAACGATAAACGCTTTTCCACGTCCAGCCTGGATCAAGTCATTTTTGAGGTTGCGGGCTTCCCCGGCGAAAATCAGCGGCGGGTAGCTCGCCAGTTCGGTTTCTACCTCCTTGACAAGTGCCATATCTTTATAAGTCGGCTGCTGTTTTATCGGAAAGTTTCTCCAACTATTTGGTGCCCAGTTCATACGGTATCCTTCACAAATTTTTCGGATTATAGCGCAGTTTTGATGAGAATGCCCGACTTTTATCTTTTATCGTTTTTTAAGAAGAAATATGCGTTTTTCACATGGTGAATAAGGTGTGAACAACTCATATTAAATAATGCAACCCGTGTTTCAGGGGTTTGCTGAGATCGGGTGTCAATTACCTTGTCAAAACCAAATTATTTTTGACTACTTTCGGGCGACAAATGTCACAAAATTGGCCCACTGAAAAATCGTATGCACTTCTCTGAAACCGGCCGATCGACACATCTGAATATTCTCATCGATGGTAAAAGGGATCAGGACATTTTCGAGCGCTTCCCGCTTCTGCGCGATCTCATAGTCGCTGTACCCCTGCGTCCGTTTGTAGTCGTAGTACACATCGATCATCTGCTTGTCGAGGCGCTTCTCCCCGAAGACCACTTTTTCCGAAAAGATAAACCTCCCCCCCTCAGAGAGCTCCTGCGCGATCCGCTCCACAAGCTCGGTACGCTGCATGGGACGGATAAACTGGAGGGTGTAGTTGGCCACCGCGACATCATATCCCCGGTAGTCATGGGTCAGGATGTCGGCCAGCTCCAGCGTCACCTCCGCGCCAAAGGCCTCCGCCTTGCGCCGCGCCCGCTCCACCATCGCCTCGGAATTGTCGATCCCGACCAGATGCAGATCGACCGGGGATCGATGGGAAAGCTCCAGCAGAAACTTCGCCGTAGACGACCCCAGATCGATCACCCGCATCCCCGGCTCCGCTTCGGCGAGGATCACATCGATCACCAGCCGCCGCACTTCATCATAAAACGGCACCGATCGGCTCAGCATATCGTCGAATACCGACGCCACCGCTTCGTCAAACTCAAACTGCTTTTCAATCGGCCTGGTAAAAACTTTATCCATTGAGCATTTCCTTTGCCACAACAATATCAGCCTGTATCTGGCTCTTGAGCGCCGGGAGGGAATCAAACGCCCGGTTGTCCCGAATCCGAGCGAAAAACTCGATAAACACCTGTCCCTTCACGGCTCCGATATCGTGACCAATCACATGGCTCTCCACCGCGAACGATCCGTCCGTACTCACCCGATGCCCGAAAAAGCTCACACTCGGCAGCCACGCCTCTCCGATCCGTGTCCGGGTGGCGTAGACCCCTTCACGGGGGAGCTGATAGTCGCGGACACGGAGATTGAGTGTCGGCACCAGCTCCCGCGCTCCGATCCCCTGCCCGGGGATCACATCCCCGTCGATCCGGTACGGACGTCCGAGCAGACGGTGCGCCGCTTCGATCTCCCCTGATTGCAAATACTCACGGATGACCCGTGAATGCACCGAAACCCCCTCAAGTGTTACTTCCGGAACGATCACCACCTCACCGCCAAAGAGATCACGCAAATGATCCGCATCCCCTTCACGTCCCTGTCCGAAGCCAAAGTCATACCCCACCACAATCCGCTTTAACGAGGGGAAATCCTCCTCCAACCGCGCCACAAATGCCGCCGCACTCAACCCCCGAACCTGCTCAAGCAGGTAAAAAAACAATGGCCTGTCCGTGTACCACGACCGCTTGAAACCGGGCGTCAGGTACCCCTCTCCCCGCTCGATCACGGCAACGGCCTCTGCCTGAGAGATGAGGGCATGATGGGCGATATGGATCCCGTCAAACGATCCGATGGCGATGGAAGTGATCGTGTTGGTGTAGGTGCTCACGTGGTACTTTTTCCTTCTTGAATCCTCTGAATAATGAATGAACAGAGCTATCGCATGAAACCGGCGATTTTTCAGATATATTTTGATGTGATTATACCCAAGAGGGGGTTAACGTGCTCCTTGTCTGCAATGTAATCATAGCTTGTCTCTTATTTTCAGTAAAAAACGTAAAATTGTTTCAAAAATGTGTACTCTTGAGTGAAACTCTGATATAATGGTCAGACGAGGATAGAGCCAATGCAAACCAAACGAACAGCAAACGGAATCAGGACGATAGAGGATGCAATCGCTCTCGTGGAGGAGCGGGATATCCGACAGATCAAAGTCGCGGCGACCGACATCGACGGCGTGTTGCGCGGGAAATACATCAGCCGTAAGAAATTTATCTCGACCCTGAAGAACGGACTGGGATTCTGCGACGTGATCTTCGGCTGGGACAGCGCAGACGAACTCTACGGCCGGGACTCTATCACCGGCTGGAGAAGTGCCTTCCCCGATGCTGAAGGGCGCCTCGACGTGACCACCTGCCGGGAACTGCCACTGGAGGAGAACACGCTGCTCTTCCTGATGGATTTCGAGCAGAAAGCACCCCACCGGGACGTCTGCCCCCGCTCCCTCCTCAAACGGGTGATCCGACGGGGCGAAGCAATGGGGATCACGTTTCGGGCGGCGGCAGAGTTTGAGTTTTTTCTCTTCCGTGAAACCCCGCAGAGCGTACAGGAGAAAGGCTGGCGCGATCTCGAAAACTTCACACCGGGGATGTTCGGCTACTCGATGCTCCGCAACTCCGTCCATGCGGACTTTTACCACGCGCTGATGGATCTAAGCCGCCGGATGGACATGGAGATCGAGGGGATCCACACCGAGACCGGCCCGGGCGTGCTCGAAGTCGCCCTCGATCACGACGAGCTCCTCCGGGCAGCGGACAAAGCCGTCCTGTTCAAAACCTTCACCAAAGTCCTGGCACAGCACAACGGCCTGATGGCCACCTTCATGGCCAAATACTCCAACGACTACCCCGGACAGTCCGGCCACCTGCACATGTCGGCGTTTCGGGACGGGGAGCCGCTCTTTTACGATGCTGACGCCCCCGATACCCTCTCCGAGACGATGCGCCACTTCATCGGCGGACAGCAGCGCCTGTTGCCCGAACTGCTCGCCATGATCGCCCCGACGACCAACGCCTACACCCGCCTCATCCCGGGCTTCTGGGCTCCGACACAGGCGACCTGGGGCGTGGACAACCGCACCTGCGCTCTCCGTGCCATCCCCGGCAGCCCTGCATCCCAGCGGGTCGAATACCGGGTGGCCGCTGCCGACATCAACCCCTACATCGCCCTCGCCGCAGCGATCGGCAGCGGCCTCTACGGGATCGAACACGCGATCGAACCCACTGCACCCATTTCCGGCAACGCCTACGAAGTGGAACTGGCACCGGAATACGGCCTCCCACGTGATCTCCACGCGGCAGCACAGCGGCTGAAACATTCCGCCGCCGCCCGGGAACTCTTCGGCGATGTCTTCGTCGATCACTACGCCATGACCCGAGAACACGAAGCCGACGAAGAGCGCAAAGCGATCACCGACTGGCAGCTGCGCCGGTATTTTGAAATCATCTAAGAGGAGAAAACTCATGTCACGATTCCAAACCATCTCTCCGGTAGACGGCTCTGTCTACCTCGACAAATCTTACCACACCGCTGAGGAGGTCGAATCTGCACTGGTGCAGACCATCGAAGCGCAAAAAGCGTGGCAAGCCACCCCGCTCGAGGAGCGCAAGGCGGTCATCCGAACCTTTATCGATACGCTCGTCAGCCACAAGGAAGCCATCGCCGAAGAGATCTCCCGACAGATGGGGCGGCCACTCTCCCAGAGCGGGTTTGAGGTCGACGGGTTTCAGGAGCGTGCCGAGTACCTGCTCAGCATCGCCGAGGAGAGTCTCGCCCCCTACTGCCCGCCGGAGATGGAGGGATTCGAACGCTGCATCGAAAAAGAGCCGCTCGGGATCATCGCCATCCTCAGCCCATGGAACTACCCCTTCCTCACTTCGGTCAACACCCTCGTCCCTGCCCTCCTCGCCGGCAACGCCGTGATCATGAAGCACTCCCTCCAGACCCCCCTCGTTGCCGAACGATACGCACAGGCTTTCGCAGCTGCCGGGTTGCCAAATGGGGTCTTTACCGTCCTGCACATCGACCATCCCGAGACGGCCAAACTGCTCGGCGATCCCCGCATCGACGGGGTGTTTTTCACCGGATCGGTCGAGGGCGGGTTTGCTGTGCAGGAGGCGGTGGGCAACAAATTTGTCCCCTGCGGGCTAGAGCTCGGAGGCAAAGACCCCGCTTACGTCCGCGCCGATGCCAACCTCGACACCACGGTTCCCAACCTCGTCGACGGCTCCTTCTTCAATTCCGGGCAGTCGTGCTGCGGAATCGAACGCATCTACGTCCATGAATCGGTCTACGATGACTTTGTCGAGCGGTTCGTCGCCGAGACCAAACAGTACAAACTCGGCTCCCCGCTCGCAGCAAACACCACACTCGGTCCGATGGTCAAGACCGGTGCCAGCGATTTCGTCCGCCGTCAGATCCGTGAAGCGGTCGATGCCGGAGCGAAATCGCTCGTCGATGAATCCCTCTTCCCCGCATCTCAGGAGGGGACGCCCTATCTCGCGCCGCACGTGCTGGTCGATGTGGATCACTCCATGTCGGTGATGCAGGAGGAGAGTTTCGGCCCCGTGGTGGGGATCATGAAGGTCTCCGACGACGAAGAGGCACTGACCCTAATGAACGACAGCGAGTACGGCTTGACCGCCTCGATCTGGACGCGGGATCGGGATGCCGCCCGGGCGCTCTCTTCCCGGATCGAAACCGGCACGGTCTACATGAACCGCTGCGACTACCTCGACCCCGCACTCGCCTGGACCGGCGTCAAAAACACCGGCCGGGGTGTCTCGCTCTCCCCATTCGTCTACGACAGCGTCACCCGGCTCAAATCAATCCACTTCAGACTGGAGGAGTAACCCCATGAACCCCTTGCCCAACACCAATTGGAACTACCCCACGGCCGTCTGGTTCGGACACGGACGCGTCGCAGACATCGTCACCGCCTGCGAACAGATGGGGATGACCCACCCCCTTATCGTCACCGACCAGGCGCTGGTACAGCTACCGATCATGGAGGATCTCCTCGCCCCGCTGCGGGAGCAGGGGATACCCCACAGCCTCTACAGCGACGTCCAGCCCAACCCCACGGGGGACAATGTCGCCGGAGGGGTGGCGGTCTACCGCGCCGAGGGGTGCGACGGCGTGATCGCATTTGGCGGCGGTTCGGCACTCGATGCGGGCAAGACCATCGCTTTCATGTCCGGCCAGACCCGTCCGCTCTGGGATTTTGAAGACATCGGGGACAACTGGACGCGTGCGGAGGCCGACGGGATCGCCGGGACAATCGCGATCCCCACCACGGCGGGTACCGGCTCCGAGGTGGGGCGGGCGACGGTCATCACCCACAGCGAAAACCACGCCAAGAAGATCATTTTCCATCCGGAGATGATGCCCCGCCTCGTGATCCTCGACCCCGATCTCACCTACGATCTCCCCCGCCACATCACGGCCTGGACGGGGATCGATGCGCTGGTACACGCGATCGAAGCGTATCTCGCGCCGGGCTTCCACCCGATGGCCGACGGTATCGCGATGGAAGCGATCCGGATGATCCGGACACACCTCCCCACAGCTTATACTCAGCCGCACGACCCCTATGCCCGATCGCAGATGCTCGTCGCCGCGATGATGGGGGCGACCGCCTTCCAGAAGGGTCTGGGCTCCGTCCATTCGCTGGCACACACACTCGGAGGGCTCTACGACATGCCCCACGGCCTGGCCAATTCGATCATCCTCCCCTACGCCCTCCGCCAGAACGCTCCGGCGATCGACGCACGGATGGAGACGCTCTGCTCCTTCCTCGGGATTCCCGATCCTTCGACGGAGAGTTTCATCGCCTGGGTGCTGGAGCTGAGAGCATCCCTCGCGATCCCCCACACCCTGACCGAAGCCGACATCCCCTGCGAACGCACCCCTGAGATCGGCCAAATCGCCCACCAGGATCCCTCCACCGGCACCAACGCCCGCCCCATGACCCCCGAAGATTTCGAGGAACTTTTTGGGATGTGCTGCCGGGGGGAGATATGATTTTTCTTCAGGGCAGATCCGCGTATCTGCCCGGGTGGCGCACGCCACCGTCAAGGGGCTGGGGTTTCAACCCCACAATGGAAGTGGAGACTTCAGTCCCACCCCTCTACTTGTCTTGAGTGATTGGTGGTTTGTGACTGACCCTAAAATCCAAAGTGGGAGGGTTTGACATATGTTCACTTTTATGTTAACATGCTCAAATGAAAAAAATTGTTTTCTATGCACTTCCATCTGGCAAGAAACCTGTCGAAGCGTTTTTTGATTCCCTTTCCGCCAAAGAGGCACAGAAGATGGTTTGGGTTTTGAAGCTTATCGAAGAGTTCGAAACGGTTTCGACCCAATATTATAAACCACTTACCAATACGAATGGAATCATAGAAATACGTGCGCATCTCGGGAAGAATCATTTCAGATTATTAGGGTTTGAAGATCAGAACACTTTGGTGATCCTGACGAACGGATTCCGAAAAAAAGATCAAAAGGTACCCCAGAAGGAGATACGTCTGGCACAGCAGAGGAAAGAAGAGTATCTCACACACAAGGAGAAGAATGATGAGTGACCTCGATAGATACATCACGACAAGAAAAGCACGCGATGATGCTTTTGCCGAAGATTTTGACAAGGGTTATGAGGAGTTCAAGATCGGAGAGATGCTCCGGCAGGCACGGATCGAAGCGGGTCTGACGCAGGAGGATCTCGCCGCGAAACTTCGCACCAAAAAATCCGCCATCTCTCGGATCGAAAATCATGCCAGAGACATCAAACTCTCTACTTTGGAAAATTTTGCCCGGAGTATCGGGAAAGAATTGAGGGTTTCGATCGCGTAAATGAGGCGAGGAGTTGAGATGCGCTTGCATCAGAACTCATTTTGTCGTAGATGAGAGTTATCGTTATCATCCGACCCCTCTTGCCGTCTATCTGCCCGGGTGGCGCACGCCACCGTCAGGGGGTTTCAACCCCACAACGGAAGTGGAGACTTCAGTAAGGTTATCGTTGTCACCAAAGCCCTTCTTCCAATTTTATCGGACTTTTTTGTATCCTGTTATTCTTGGAAAGACTAACTAAAAATGCTATAATGTTCCTTGAATAAAAGAAAAATAAATCATTTGTTCTTGTCTCTCCAATTTGGCGGTATGAGAACAATAGCAATTCACATACGGTGGCATCAATTAAAAAAGGAAAAATAATATGACAAACCAAATTGAAAGTGAAAAACTATTAATTAAACAGATTTTTGAAAGATGGTATAAAATACCAAATTATCAAAGACCTTATGTTTGGGGGAAAGACCAAATTTCTGATTTGTTGGATGATATTACTT
>WFSU01000203.1 GCA_015485845.1 Nitratifractor sp.
AACGTAATTACCACCTACTTTAGATTAATAATTATATCATAAATACCATTATATGGGGCTTTGAGTTTGATTATAAAAGGGGAGGATTTCTCAATATTTCTTGGGGTATTTTGGAAGGGGTTTTGTGCTTGAATAGGGGTGAGTAGTTACAAATCTGGAATAGCCGCACATATTTGCGCGGCTAGCAAGCATGGTCCAAGATATGATGAAAAACAAACCAGAGAAGAGAGGATTTCCTATGATAACGGCATTTGGTTATGTTCAACTTGTGCTTCACTTATTGATAAAAATAACGGGACTGATTTTTCAGTTTCATTATTACGAAAATGGAAAACAGATCATGAGTTGAAAACTTTTCAAGAACATTCAATAGGAAAAACTGAACCTAGTTTAACTGGTTGGTGTGAGGAAGAATCTGGAAAATGGAAGCTGTTTGTTAAAAATAACTCGTCTGTGCCTTTTTTTGATTTGGTTGTATATGGATTTAAGATAGAACACTCCGATGAAATGTTCGCAGACATCGAGATTTTGTTTGGTACAATACCTCCTCGTCAAACACTTAGTGATGTAGTTGATTATGAGGTACTAGCAGATGTAGGCTTTGGAATTCCTCTGGTTGAATTAGAATATACAGATTCTGAAGGAAAGCATTGGAGAAGAGATCGTTTTGGAAAAGTTGAAGAAATTAGATCGAGAAAACCGTTTGATTGATAAAACCACAGTACAGCAGATACAGGGTTCAGATAAATACAATCGAAAATAATCTCACTCGTTCCACATCTCCCGATGTGGAACGCCCTGTCGGATTACACACCCAAACACAAAATCTAACCTCTCAGTCACACAACATCCAAAAGAGCGTTACGAAGCAGGAGCTTCGTAACGAGAAAAAACCTCCCCTTAACCCCATCTGCTATAAGATACCCCCATGAAAAACATGGAAAACAAATGGAACAAAAAAGCACATCGATACGGCCGGTATACGACTGAGAATGATACCCTCGAGACAATCATCTGCGGAATGATGGAAGAGATGGGGGTGGATTTTTCCCGGAAGCGTGTCGTGGATATCGGGTGTGGGACGGGAGTTTATACGCTGCGGGTGGCGCAGAAGGCAGCGCAGGTCGATGCGCTCGATATCTCCGACGCGATGCTCGACGTCCTGCACGAAGACGCCCGAGCCCATGGGATCACCAATATCCGGATGCATCACAACGACTGGATCGACTTCCCGCTGCCGGATGTCCCATACGACTATGCCCTGAGCACCATGTCACCGGCGACGCGGGAGGCTCGAGGGTTTGAACAGATGCACCAGGCAGCCCAAACGCGGATCTTCCTCGGCTGGGGGGACAAACGGGGGACGGGACTGATGGAGGAACTGTTTGCTGCCCATGGGCAGACCTACACCCCGCCCAACGGCGCGGTCAAGCTACGCGCCTGGCTCGAGGAGCACGCCATCCCCTACCGCCTCCGGGAACACGCTGAGACTAAAGTCCGGATCCGACCACTGTCCAAAGCGATCGAAGCCTACAGCTGGCGCGTGGAAGCCCACGGTGCTGTCCCTGATCCCCAGAGGGTCGAAGCCGTGCTGCGCCGTTATCTCAATGAAGAGGGGAACGTCGTCGAGCGGGTGGTCAACTACTTTAACCTGATCGTCTGGTAGCGAACTATTCAATCCCTTTTTTGCCGATGTACCCGGCAACATGCCCGGGAATCCCACCGGGAGGAATCAGAGACACCCGATCTCCGTCGTGGATCGTGGTGGTCTTGGGGACGACCTTGTGGTTGATAAAAACCGCTTCGACCTCTTCAGGATCGAACCCATACAGTTGCACCAGCTCGATCACCGTGATGGCATCAGGGATCTCAAGAGCGCGGGCACTCTGCACCCCTTTTTCGCGAAACGCTTCCTTCAATTGGGAAAAAGCACGAAATGTAATAACAGCCATTTTATCTCCTTTTTAGTAGTGATTATAGCCAATTTTCTTAAGGGCTTCCCTAAAACATCGCCTCTCCGTCTCCACCGACCGGCCGGGGACGTTTGGGTTTGAGATGGAGCGGATCGATCGGCTCGGGTTCTTTCTCAAGCGGAGGGACAGGAGTCGTCTCAGGTTCTGCCGATGTATCATCAAGCGGGATCACTTCCATCTCGTCCGTGGCAGCCGGTGAGCTTTCCTCTTCCGCCCCTGTCTCCTGTGGCTGTGCTGTCTCCGATACCCCGTCAAACATGGCGCTGATGTTTGACGCGTCACTTTTCGGCACCTGGTGCTCCTCACCCGGCAGCGGAGAGATCGCCGTATAGAGCTCGGGATGACCCTCGACCTGCCCCGTCTTGACCCCTTCTGGCCGTTTGAACTGACGCGGAGTATCGGGATAGAGAGTCAAAAGCCTGCGGTAAAAATCGGCAAACGCCGGTGCCGCCACCGACCCACCTGTGGCGTGCCGTCCAATGGGACGATTGGAATCCCGGCCGTACCAGACGATCGTCGTCACGCTCGGGGAATAGCCGCAAAACCATGCATCGACCCCTCGGTTGGTCGTCCCGGTCTTACCCGCCAGTTCAATCCCCTCCACTTGCGCATTGCGCCCGGTGCCCCGCTTGACGACATCGCGGAGGATATCGGTCATGAGGTATGCCTGCTCCGGCTGGGTAAAATGGGCAATTTCCTTGGGGAAGGTCTCATAGAGTACCGCCCCGGCTTTGGAGACAATCTTGCTCACGAGACGCGGCTCGATCATGTGGCCGTGATTGGAAAAGACGGTGTAGATCTGTGCCATCTTAAGCGGGCTTAATCCCAGATTCCCCAGGGCTATCGAGAGGTCTTTGGGGATATCGGGGACATCGAGGAGTGCCAGCCGTTTGCGGATCACCTCTACCCCGATGTCGTAAACGAGGTTGACCGTGGCGAGGTTGCGGGAGTGCACCAACGCTTCACGCAGGGTGATGAAGCCTTTGTAGTCCCGCTCGTAATTGCGGGGCGACCAGATTTTCTTGTGCCCATTGACCGTGTACTGAAAGGTGCGTGCCAAATCAGTCAGTTTGGTCGCGGGATTGTACCCCATATCGAGTGCTGTCTGATAAACAAAGGGCTTGAAAGCCGAACCGGGCTGCCGCCGGGTCATGGTAATCCGGTTAAATGCACTCTGGTGATAATCAACACCACCCACAAGTGCCAGAATATCCCCGGTGGTGTTTTCGACCGCGATCAACCCACCGTTGAGATCAGTCGCATTGCGGTCGGCATCGAAACGTTTGTGCGCCCGGTCATATCCATGGCGGATCGACTCCCGCGCCATCTGCTGCATCCCGAGATCGATGGTCGTGTAGATCGTATACCCCCCGGTGCGAATGTCACCAAGTCGCCCCTTGAAGCGACGGAGAAGCTCATCGACGATGTAGGGGGCGACATTCTGGGTCAGGCCGGTGCGGTAGACGTGCGGAGTTTCCTTGGATGCACGAAGATACTCCGGATCGGTGATCCATCCGAGTGACTTCATCCGGTAGAGGATCGCGTTGGCCCGATTGAGTGCCCGCTTGTAATGACGGAGGGGGTTGTAGTACGAGGGGGCATTGGGCAGGCCGACGAGAAGCACTGATTCTTTGAGGGTGAGATCTTTGAGGGCTTTGTGAAAATACCCCCGGGCAGCGGTTTTGACCCCGTAGTAATTGTTACCGTAGGGAATTTCGTTAAGGTAGCGCTCGAGGATTTGTTCTTTGGTGAGGCGATGCTCGATCTTAATGGCCAGGATCGCTTCGCGGATTTTTCGCATGAGCTTTTTTTGGCTGCTAAGCAAAGTAATCTTGATAAGCTGCTGGGTGATCGTGCTGCCCCCTTCGACAAAGTGCCCGGCTCGGATATCCCGGACGATGGCACGGAGGATGGCATCGGGATTGACCCCGGGATGCTCGAAAAACTTCGTATCCTCGATCGCCACCAACCCCTCGATCAGATACGGAGGGATCTCATCGTAGGTGGCATAAAGGCGGTGACGACCCTTGAAAATATACGCCAACCGCTTGCCGTGCCGGTCGAGGATTTCACTCGAGGCATTGGGGGCGTAGTTGATCAGTTTGTCCGCATCGAGATCGGTTTCCTGATAAAAGTAGGCAAACACCGCCACCAGCAGAATAATGCCGGTCAACCCAAGCACGGTCAACAGCTTGATCAGCCGGGCGATCCACTTCATCCTCGATCCCTCAGCCCACGCTCTTCTAACCATGGCAGCAAAACTTCAACCTGCAATCCCATCGCCGTACTCTCCCGGCCACGCACGTCCCGAATGTAGGAGCGACAGAACCCTTCGACCATGCACGCTCCGGCTTTGCCTTCCCAATCCCAGCTGGCGAGATACGCTTCCAGGGCATCAGCATCAAATGGGTCGAAACGGTAATGGGTCGCTGAGGTATCCACGAGGAGAAACGCATCGGTCTTGAAGTGGAGTGAAGAGACGATCGCAATCTCCGAACCGCTCTGACGCAGCAGGATCTCTCGTGCCTCTTCTACCGTGTATGCCTTGCGTAAAATCGCCCTATCGGCAGCAACCACCACGCTGTCGGCGGTCAGTAGAGGCGTCTCGAGGCCGTATGCGCGCTCTGCCGCCTCGAGCTTCCCTTTACTGGCCTGATAAACGAAGGCATACGGGTCATCGGTGTTGATGTGATCCTCGTCAAACGCGACCGGCTTCTGGGTGTAGGCGATCCCAAATTGGTTGAGGAGTTTGGCACGGGTCGGGGACGCCGAACAAAGATAAAGCATAACTTAAATTAATCAACTTGCTTTTTAAGATATGCCATAATCACACTTTTTAGTTCTTTCCCAACATTGAATGTAATTGATGGTAGCGTTTTTTCTTTTCGTTCATTGTTACTTCCATACAGCATACGAAGCATAGCTAACGTAAGTACAAGAGGAACCATGACTGCTACTGTACTTATAGCTGCGGAAAATGAAGAGGGATTTTGGGTGGCTAAAAAAAGAAATATGTATCCTAATATAAACATAATAGTAATCAAAATTTTAAAAAGGAGAAATGCATCCTTTCTCTGACTTTGCATCTCCTCTTCATGTTGATATTTTTGTTGCAACATCTGCAATTCATGATCCGAAAACCGTTTGTCTTTCTGAGGGCTTTGATCTAACCAACTTTCATTCATGATATATATCCCAGGTTTTTTAATCGATACGTTATTGCAGCAGGAGAAACTTGTAATGCCTGTGCTATTTCTTCAATAGAACTCATTTTCATTTCGTGTAATAAAAAATCTATTTTTTCTTTTGGCATCAACAAATTGGCAGCAAATCTATTTGCTTCCGTTTCATAAGGATCATAATTGTCTAAATTAAAATTTTGTGCTGGATCACGAAAATGGACATTTCCATCATTTAAATGACCCAAAAAATAATGTCCCAGTTCATGTGCAAGTGTAAAATGTTGCCGATTGGGATGCATGTTAGTATCATATTCAATAATTATTTCCCCACTCGTTGGGTTTTTGTGAATTTGCCCATTTATATCTAAATGGTTGCTGGGGATAACAGTAATACCTTCGTTTCTTGCAATATCCAATGGATTAACAGCAAAAGCTTTCATCTGTTATCCTCCACAGTTTTAGATATAAAAGTTTCTTAGATATTTAGATATACAGAATATAATATATTATATTTCCTTAAATATATCTGAAAGAAATGAAAGAAATCTTCATTAGACCCGATTAACCAGATACGTATTAGCTTCTTCTTTGGCTTCGCCAATCTTCTCCGGCATCTTTCCGCCGGCCTGTGCGAAATCAGGCCGTCCACCCCCACCGCCACCGACGATGGGGGCAATAGCCTTAATCCAGTCCCCGGCTTTGACGGGGGTATTTTTCGATCCGGCAGCCAGAAGCACCTTGTCTCCCTTTTTCTGAAAGAGCATAATGGCAATGTTGTCGTATCGGTTTTTCGCTTCATCGATGAGGGCTTTGATGTCCCCGGCTTTCACTTCGTCGATGATAACGTTGATGCCGTTGACTTCAGAAGCAGTCAGCTCTTTTTTGGTACTGGCAAGTGCCGATTGGAGTTCCCCCTTGAGGGTTTTGATCTGCTCTTTTAGCTTGGCGATGCCGGTGAGGGGATCCTGGGCTTTGAGCTCAGTTTTGACCGCCTGTGACTCTTGACGGAGGGTATGAACTGCCTCCACGGATGCACGGCCACACACCGCCTCGATCCGGCGCACTCCGGCAGAGACGCCGGATTCCCTGGTGATCATAAAAAGCCCAATCTGCGCCGCATTGTCCACGTGCGTCCCGCCGCAAAGCTCGATGGAAGCACCATCGAAATCCACCACACGCACCTCATCACCGTATTTCTCACCGAAGAGCGCCATCGCACCGGATTGTTTGGCTTCGTCGATGCTCATCACCTTGGTTTCGCGTGGCAGGGCGCGGGCGATCTTGTCATTGACCCACACTTCAACCTGCGCCAACTCTTCAGAGGTGACGGCTTTGGGGTGCGAGAAATCAAAGCGCAGCCGCTTGTCGTCATTGAGCGATCCGGCCTGTGCGATGTGATCCCCAAGTACTGCCCGGAGTGCCGCATGGAGCAAATGGGTCGCCGAATGGTGCTTCTCGATCTCAGCTCGCGATGGATCAACGGTGGCGGTCACCTCATCACCAACGGAGAGTTTCCCTTCTACTTCAGAGAGGTTCATGTCAAGGAATTTCTTTGTATCAAAAACCTCAATTTCTAATTTCTCATTTCTAATTTCTAATTTACCACGGTCTCCGACCTGACCACCCGATTCGGCATAGAAAGGGGTTTGATCAAGCATCACCCAACCACGACCATCCAGCGAAGTGACTTGTTTGAAATCCGCATCGAGGAGCGCGAGAACTTTGGCGGAGGTTTCGGTGGTGTCATACCCGACGAAAGTGTTGGTGCCAAACGCTTCTTTGAGTGCTTTGAAGTCACCGGTGGTTGCGGCATCCCCGCTCCCTTTCCAGTGGGCTTTGGACTGGGCACGTTGGGCGTCCATTCTGGCATCAAACGCCGCCGTATCAAGCGCGATCCCTTTTTCGCGGAGCATATCCTGCGTCAGATCGAGGGGGAATCCGTAGGTGTCGTAGAGTTTGAACGCCACTTCACCGTCGAAGGTGTCGGTGGTGCACTCGAGTGCTTCATTAAAAAGTTTGATCCCTGCTTCAATCGTGTCGAAGAAGCGCTCCTCTTCAAGCTGCATCGCCCCTTTGATCGCCTCAGCCTTCTGAGGAAGATAATCGTATTGGTGCCCCATCTGTGCCACGAGGGTATCAACGAGACGGTACATAAACGGCTTCCGCAATCCCAGCA
The DNA here is from genome assembly GCA_015485845.1 of Nitratifractor sp. Classification (GTDB taxonomy): domain Bacteria; phylum Campylobacterota; class Campylobacteria; order Campylobacterales; family Sulfurovaceae; genus S017-3. The sequence goes on from WFSU01000203.1 coordinate 7,332, forward strand.
AATATCCATGACGGATCGCCCGGCGCATGATGCGGCGCAGGACATACCCGCGCCCCTCTTTGTCGAAGTTGACCCCCTGAGCCAGCAGGAAACCGACCGAGCGAAGGTGATCGGCGATGACGCGGTAGCTGGCGGAGTTGGGGGCATCGTAATCGTACGGTGTGCCTACCAGCTCTCCGATTTTGTCCAGATATGGGACAAACAGGGAAGAGTGGTAGTTGTTGAGTTTGCCTTCTTTGATCGCGACGACCCGCTCCAAGCCCATACCGGTGTCGATGCTGGGCTTGGGCAGAGGCGTGAGTGTCCCATCCTCGCTCCGGTCATACTGCATGAAGACGAGGTTCCAAATCTCAAGGAAGCGATCCCCGTCGCCTCCCATTTTATCCTCTGGAGAGTGGAAGTGCTCCTCCCCCTGATCATAGAAAATCTCTGAGCTCGGGCCGCACGGGCCGGTATCGCCCATCTGCCAGAAGTTGTCCTTGTCTCCGAAGCGGATGATCCGATCGGCGGCAATGTGTTCCGTCCAGAGATCAAACGCCTCGTCGTCACTGTCATGGACGGTGACCCAGAGCTTGTCCACCGGAAGGCCGAGGTATTCTGGAGAAGTGATAAACTCCCAGGCATAGGCGATCGCCTCTTTCTTGAAGTAATCGGCAAACGAAAAGTTGCCCAGCATTTCGAAGAGGGTGTGATGCCGTGCGGTATAGCCGACATTATCCAGATCGTTGTGCTTGCCGCCCGCACGGACGCAGAGCTGCGCCGAGGTAGCACGGGGAGGCTCAGGGATGGGGGCATTACCGGTGAAGATGTTCTTGAACTGCACCATACCTGCGTTGGTAAACATCAGGGTCGGGTCGTCCGGTACCAGCGGAGAGCTGGGGACTTCACGGTGCCCTTTGGCCTGGAAAAAATCGAGAAATTGTCGTCGAATGTCCATAAATGTACTCACTGTGTTAGAATGGGGGATATTTTAGCGAAAAGGAGATAATGGGGAGTTAGGAATTTTGGTATCTGCTGCTATTGGCGAGTTTCGTATTACGCAAAGAGTAGGGGACGCGACTTCAGTCGCGTTTTGTGGGACTGAAGTCCCAGCCCCAAAGAAGTGGACAGTAGGGTTGGCTTCAGCCGACCAAAAAAAGCCTGGGCTTCAGCCCAACGAAACGCGTCGGCGTAATTTTTCTTACCGATACACCGCTCGGCAGTCCTTGTACCCCTGTATCCAGCCATGGGCATACCCCGAACGGGTACGGTAATAATAGTCATCCCGGATTCTCAGACTGAATACGCTTGAGCAACCGGCATAGTACCCCTCAGCATAGCTGGCCGGTTTCTTGAGATCGCCGCAGTGGCAATCCCGGTAACCGTTGATCCATCCCCGGCGATACGCGGCACACCCCCGGCGATCGACATAAAAATGCCCTCTGGCCGATCGGTTACCATGCCTCCATCCCCGTCGAAAAGCGACCCAGGAGACTTCCGTGTTGCAGGGGCGGTAGTGTGTGACTTTGTGACGTCGGACATGATGGTGGCGAACCTTCTTTTTCTTCCGCACACAGGCACGTTTCCCCTGCCGCCACGCACGATGGTACACTTTGGAGTGGCTGTATTTGTAAGCACTGCGGGTGTAATGCCCTTGAGCACTCCGACATCCGTCGTTGTACCCAGCGGTTTTATCGGAGGTGTTGGAGGCGGCTTGTGCCCACCCGATACTCAAGCTTAAAAGCAATAGCGTTTTTATGAAGTGTTTTACCATGTTCAAACTCATATCGGGTTATTTTACATCAGCCGACGGAGTTCGCGCAAACATTCCAAGGTTTTTACAGTCCGTAAAAGTCTGTGTGATGGTTTCCACTTTGATATTGTGGGGTTCAATACCACGGAAATAATACTTATCACCCTCGGTCACTTCTCCGTTGACTTCAAGTGTATATGACCCACCGTCGTCATCATAGAAATCGATTTCACCGTCCCCATTGACATCTGTTTTGAACCTGCCGGTAAAAAGCACAGTACCTCGACCGTATTCGTATGCTTTACTACCATAAAAGCAGAGATCCACCGCTTCATTACTGCTTGTATCGGTTCCTGAAATCTTATATCCATCAGCAAGATTTTCGATAAATACCGATGCAGTTCCCGGCACGTTTTGAAGATTACACCCATTCAAAGCCAACATCGCTACCCCGGCAACGGCCAAACTTACTATTTTCTTCATGATCGATCTCCTTTTGTTTTTAGTGATTGATACAAGTATTATACCATGTAATCGTGTCAGAATCGTGAACTCCCGATCAGAAAATCAGAAAGTGCTCAACAACTCCGCGATCTCTCGGGCTCCGTCAGGGCGGGCCGCTGCGATGAGTCGCTGGCTGATCGGATGCAAATCCTGATCAAGAAGTGCCAGAAGCGTGGCATCCTCGAGCGCTTCCTGACGCATCACCCATCCCATCTCCTGATCGGCCAAAAATTTCGCATTGTGATACTGGTGATCCCCGGCGGCATACGGAAAAGGGACGAAAAGGGCGGGTAGACCGTTGGCCACCAGCTCCCACAGCGTCGAAGCTCCGGCGCGGGCGATCGCCAGATCGGCCTGTACCATCAGCTCCGGGATACGGTCGCTGAATCCAAACACCTCTGCTTCGACCCCAAGCACTGCGTACGCTTCTTTGACCGTTTCAATGTTACGTTCTCCGGCCTGATGGAGGATCCGGATTCCCAGTTCCTGAAGCCGAGGAGCCAGATGGAGTACCCAGTCGTTGAGCGCGACGGCTCCCTGCGATCCTCCCATCACCAGCAGTGTCTGTACCCGCTCCCGCACGCGTGCCGTCTCGAAAAAGACGTGCTTCACCGGGTAGTCATGGATCGGGCTGGCTGGATCATACGAACTGATGAATGTATGAGCAAACGGTTTGAGGATCCGATTGAGACTCCCCTCGACGGCATTCTGTTCGTGGATCACCAGCGGTATCCGCAGCAGTTTGGCCGCAAAGGCCGTAGCTGCCGCCGAATAGCCTCCGACCGAAAAAACCACGCTCGCTCGGTGTTTCCGCAGGAGGCGTATCGTTTGTCCTGTTGCTTTGATCAGCATCCCGATCGATGCGATCTTGCCGACGATCCCCTGATTGACGACGCCCCGTGTCTCGAGGAAATAGGTCGCCGCAAAATCCCCGTCCCCTTCAAACCACTGCCGATCCTGTCCGTGGGTCGAACCAATGTATATCAGTGAGGAGTTCCGGTTTGCTCCCAGCTGCTCCTTGACGGCTCGGATGATAGCCAGATGTCCTCCTGTGCCGCCGCCGGTCATGACGATGCTCATCGTGTCCTCCTTTTGGAAATCATCAACACCATCCCGATCGCAATGGAACTGGCGACGATCTGCGATCCACCATAGCTCAGAAATGGAACGGCGATCCCTTTGATCGGCGTCATCCCTGAGATACCGTAACTGTTGACCAGAAACGCGAAGATAATCAGTAATCCTACACCTGTGCTGAAAATATAATAGGTCGGGTTTTCCACAGCTGCTGCGATTTTGAACAGTCGATACACAATCACCAGCACCATCACCGCAACAAATACCAACCCCAAAAAACCCAGCTCTTCCGTCAATCCTGCGAGAACAAAGTCCGTATGCACTTCACTGAGAAACCCCAGCTTGAATTGTCCAGCTCCCAGACCCTGCCCCCAGAAATCACTGTGTTTGATGGCGTTGAGGGAGTTGGCGATCTGGTAGGGCTCCTGCGCAGCGTCGACCCGAAAGCGTCCCACCATACTCTCGGGGAAAAATTGCAAAAAAGTATCCTGTACCGTCGACCACCAGCTTTTGAAGCGGGCAATACGGTGAGGGGCCACCCGGATCAGCGAAACAAATCCCACTATCCCGATGGAAAGCATCGCCACGAACAGTTTCACACTGCGCCCGGCAAACATGAAAAGGATCATCAAGGTGATCGCCAATACCGTTACTTGACCCAAGTCTTTTTGAAAAAACGCAATGAGCACAACCGCCAAACCGAAAACAAGGAGATACGGAAAGACTACCCGCGCTTCTTCGAGCAGGGAAAGTTTCTCATGGCTGGGCATTTTACGCGAAAAACTCCATCCGAGGAAAAAAACAAACCCCACCTTGAAAAATTCTACCGGAGCCAGAGATACCGGTCCCAGCCGAATCCACCGCTTGGCACCCAGCACACTCTTGACCAACGTTTCCGACATAAAAGGCATCACCATCATCGCCAGAAGGGAGAGGATAAAAATTGTAAAGCCTAACGGTACAAACCAACGGTCAGGGTCAAGCCGGCTGAGCCAGACGATCAAGACAATGCCCAGCGCAATCGCCGCCAGCTGACGGGTGAAAAAATGGAGGTCGGGATAGTTATAGTAGCGCACCGCAAACTCAGTGAGGCTGTAACTCAACATCAGCGAGAGGGTGAAGAGCGCCATCACGGCACCAAAGAGCGTTTTGTCGATCATGGTTTTTCGGCCTGCTTTCCTGCTTTTCTATTAATTAGTATTAATTGGGTATAATTATAGTCAAATTGAAGATAGATTCTACTAAAATATCGGGAAAAACAGAAAATTCTCGTCGGAAAACGGAGGAAAAATGGGAGAAAACAGTGTCGCTTTTCAACGCCGAAGCACCAAACTTCTGATCCTCTATACCCTCCTGATCCTCCTGGTAGCCGTATTCCTCGGATCGGTCTGGCGTACCATCGATTCCGATCGCCACCTTCCGCACCAGACAGCGACACTCCACGATCGTGCCGTCCGGGGGTCGATCGTCTCTGCCGACGGCTACACCCTCAGCCTCCCCCACAAGACGTACAGAGCCGTCGTCTACGCCCCCAGTATCGACCCCACCAGGCGTGCGTTGTTTCTCCATCTTTTCAGCATCTACAGCCACATCCCCGAAGCGGAGATTGCGCAGGCATTCCTGAACAAAAAGGGCAAACCCAAGCAGGGTTACGTCACCCTGGCACAACAGCTCGATACCGGATCGGCAATTCACCTGCGTGCCCTGGCGTACCGGCTGCGACGCATGCGTGTCTTCCGCCCGACCCAAAACCGCCGGGGAATCAAGGTCGTCTATGGACTCGATATCATCGAGAGTGGGGAGCAGCGGGAATTCCCCCTCCACGATGTCCTCGAACCGGCACTGGGATACATTCAGAATCACGACGATGGAAAATACGTCGAAGTTCGGGGTGCCAAAGGGCTCGAACGCCATTATGAGACCATCCTCACCTCACGCCAGGATGGATGGGTGCGTGGTGAGCGGGATGTTGCCGGTATCATCCTCCGCAACGGAACGAGCCGACAAGCCCAACGACGCGACGGACACAACCTGCATCTCAACATCCCCCTCTCCCTCCAACGCCGCGTAGAAGTCGTCCTCGACCAAATGGCTCAGGAGACCGGTGCCCATGAAATCCTCGCCGCCGTCATGGAGAGTCACACCGGCAAGCTGCTTGCTCTGGCCAGCAGCCGACGCTTCGACCCGGCACACATCCGTCAAAAAGACGTCGAAAGCCTCAACCCCAAATTTGCCGAGTACCCCTACGAAGCAGGCTCGGTGATCAAGCCCATCACCCTCTCCATCGCTCTGGATCACCACAAAGTTACTCCGGAAAGCTGGTTTGATGTTCACGGCGGTAAGCTTAAAATCAGCGAAAGATTCACCATCAGTGACGACGAAGTATTCGACTCTCTGACCGCAACCGACATCATCGTCCACTCATCCAATGTCGGTATCTCACAGATCGCCTGGCGCCTCACAGGGAAACAATTTCACGACGGTCTGGACGCCTTCGGTCTCGGCCGACCCAGTGGTATCGACCTCTCCCGGGAGCTTCACGGCGGCATCAAATCGGCTCAAAAGCTCCGGCACAAAGTCGACCGCGCCAACCAGGCCTACGGCTACGGGATGACCGTCACCTTCGCCCAACTGCTCAAAGCTTACAGTGCCTTCAACAACGACGGGGTTGCCGTCACCCCACGTATCCTCGATCACGTCACCGACACTAACGGCACCCGCTACCCTGTGAAGCCCAAATACGGCGACCACCGGGCGGTCAGCACCCGAACCGCCCGGCAAATCCACACCATCCTCAAAGAGGTCGTCAAACGTGGCACCGGAGTCAAAGCCCAATACCCCGGGCTCGAGGTCGGCGGCAAAACCGGCACGGCACACATTTCCCATGGGCGACACGGCTACAGCAAACAGTATCACAGCAGTTTCTACGGCTTTGCCAATGACGACAAAGGGCACCGCTATACGATTGGTGTCCTCGTCATCAAGCCGTCCCGCCCCAAAATGTACTTCGCTTCCAAATCCGCCGTTCCTACGTTTCGGAAAATCGTCGATGTCCTGGTCGACCAGCAGTACCTCCAACCCAACCTCACGGCCATCGCACGCCAGGAGCAGATAGCCAGAGCCAAAGAGCTCAGAGCCCTTCAAGCCCGGAAACAACGTGAACGTACCCGTCAGATCAAAGCCCGTCTCAAAGCCCAGCGGGAAGCCATCCGTCGTCAAGCCCATCAACGTAAGCGCAAGAGTCTCCAACGTCATCATCAAACCTCATCCGGCGCTTCCAGGCAGGGACGCCGCCCTGTTTCCCGCGATGCTGCTCCCGATATGTTCTAATCAGGAGTGATTAACTCCGGTTTAAAGCTATATTTGATAAGATTATACATATCATAATTTGTTCAAATTAAGTCAGGAGCCTGAAATGACCCAACACCATGTATTGATCCTCGGCGGTGGTTTCGCCGGAGTCGAAGCAGCCATTTTCCTACGCAAAAAAGGGCACAAAGTCACGATGATCTCCAATCGGGACTACTTTTACATCTTCCCCACCTCGATCTGGGTACCCACCGGCGAAGTCGATTTTGAGGACATCAAAGTCCCTCTCAGGGAGATTGCCGAGGCGCATGGCTTCGAGGTGATTCTTGATGAAGTACAGGAGATCATCTCCAAGGAGAAACGCGTCGTCTGCGCCGGAGGCGAGCACACGGCCGAATTTCTCGTCATCGCCATGGGCAGTGGCAAGATGCAACACGCCGGGGCAGAAAACTTCCTCTCTATCTGCGGTGTCCCCGAAGATTCCCTTCAGATCAAAGATAAGATCGATGCTCTTATCGCCCAGGGTGGCGGTAAGATCGCCTTTGGGTTTGGTGGCAACCCCAAAGACGCCAGCAACGTCCGGGGCGGCCCGGTCTTCGAAGTACTGTTCAACGTCCACAATATGCTCAAGAAAAAAGGGATCCTCGACCAATTCGAACTCACTTTTTTCGCTCCTATGGAGAGCCCGGGTGCCCGGATGGGACATCAGGCCGTCAAGATGATGGACATCTACTTTGACAAGCTCGGCATCAAAACCCAGGTAGGCAAGAAAATCAAACGTTTCGAAGCAGACGGTATTGTTTTCGAAGATGATAGCAAAATCGAGAGCGATTTTACGATGTTTGTCCCGGCAGGCAACGGCCATCCGGTCTTTGCCGACAGCGATCTCCCGCTCAACGAAGCGGGTCTCATCAAGATCAACGACTATTCCGAAGTGATGCACGACTACGATGAGTCAAGTGAAGTCTACGGCGTCTTCGCCATCGGAGACTCCGTCGCCCTCGATGGCCCCGACTGGCGCGCCAAACAGGGTCACATCGCCGAAGTCATGGGACGCAACGTCGCCGTAAACATCGACGAAATGGCCAAAGGAAACGAACGCCGAGAAAGCTACATTCATCACCTCAACATCCTCTGCGTCATGGACGGCGGCAACGGCGCATCGTTTGTCTTCCGCAACGACAAAGGGGGCAAAATGATCCCCCTCCCCGTCGTCGGCCACTGGCTCAAAAAAGGGTGGGGCTGGTACTGCCGCAACTCCAAGCTTGGGAAGATTCCAAGAATACCGGGGATGTGAGAAGCGTTAAGCCAATACAAACTGCTTTGTGTTGGTAGCTTCGAAACCGAAGCGGTCGGAGCGAAGCGAAGCCGCGAAGGCTGGGAGACCCGTTAAGCTAACGACACCTGCGTGTCGTTAGTAGGGTCGAAACCGGAGGCGTTATGCAGGCACAGCCTGCACCGCCGAAGGCTGCAAACCTTGTTCAAACGCAAACTGCTTTGCGTTTGTAGCTTCGAAACCGGAACGGTCGGAGCGAAGTGAAGCCGTAAAGGCTGTCAACCTTAGCAAACTGGGGCTGGGGTTTCAACCCCACCAAACGCGACTGAAGTCGCGTCCCCTTGATTGTAGCGAGAAGTGAAAAACAATGAAAGCCGCTCCGCCCCAACCCTTACCGTGGAAATTTTCGCTATAATAGCTCCAAACACACCTCGGGAGGATTGGCGACCATGACCGCTGTCATTGAAATAGACGATCAGTATGCCCTGCAACTCCACCAATTCATGCAGTCCCTTCCGGAAGAAGCCGTCAAACTCACCCCCATCAAGAATGATCTGGATCAGGAACTGGCACGGCGGATTGACGCAGTAAAAAGGGAGGAAGCCGTCACCACACCCCTCAGCGAATTGTCCCGCCTCAGGAACCGTTATGTTCGTCGTTGAAACATCCGAGCACTTCGATGAGGAGATCATTGAGTTTCTCGACTTTCTCGCACAGGAGAGCCCCTACCGGGCGTTGCATTTCTACGACGACCTCATGAAAAACCTGCAATACGTCTCCACCCAGCCGACGATGTACCGTCGCCGGGAGGGGATGGAAACCCATACAAGAGAGTTGGTACTCCAGGGGTACACCGTCCCTCTTTTCATCGATGAAAAAGCGAAGAGGGTCATCGTATTGGGGATCTTCAATCAGCGCTTCTGGATAACCGAAGGCACACTCTCCCACAAATCAAAACAGCAAAAACGTAACCCTCTCTCCCATCCAAATCTTCCCGGGCCATTGAGCACGACAGAGTGCAAATAAACTATTTCAGCAGCTTATCAATCAATGCCTGATACTTCTGCTCGATCACACGCCGCTTTTTCTTGTACGTGTTGGTCAACTCTTCGCCGAGTTTGAACTCCTCTTTGAGGAAATGGACTCCCTGGAGCTTTTCAAATGCTTTGAAATCTTTCTTCTTCTTGAGCAACGCGTTGATCTCACTTTTGATTTTGTTTAGAAGCTGCGGATCATCGAGGACATGGTCGAGAGACTCTACAACTTGGCCGTATTTTTCACTCACGCATGCTTTGAGGTGTTCGAAGTCCGGGACGATGAGGAGCCCCAGTCCCTTCTTGTCCTGCCCCACGACGATCATATCCTGGATAAACGGCAAGGCCGCCACCGCCGACTCGATTCGGCTGGGGTCGACGTTTTCGCCGTTGGCCAGGACGATGATCTCTTTGGAACGTCCGGTGATCACGAGCTCGTTTTTGCAAGTGAGCTTACCCAGATCTCCGGTGAGGAAGAACCCATCCTCGGTAAACACTTTGGCGTTCTCTTCGTCATTCTTGTAGTAGCCGGGCATCACCTGATCGCCTCGGACGGCGATCTCTCCCGCCTGCCCACACGGCACCGGCTGGCCATCCTCCCCGAGGATCACCAGATCGGTATCCCGCACCGCCGGTCCCAATGTCCCGAAGGTATTACAGTTGAGCGCCCGCCCGGCGATGGCTGGGGCGCACTCGGTCATACCGTAGGCATTGACGATCCGAATGCCAATCGCATCGATCCACGCATCGAGGAATTCCGGCAACGACCCGCCTCCACTGATCGCCAGCCTCAGCCGCCCGCCAAATTTCTGACGTACCGCCTCAAACTTTTTCTGGGCAAAAGCATTGAGCGGCGCGAGGAACAGCAATTTGACCCGCGCTCCGAGTACGGAAGAAAATCGGGAGAGAAAACTACGTTTCTCAAACACCGGAAGTTCGTCCCGGACAATCCGACGATTGACGTTGTATGCTGAAGAGATCGCGATGAGCTTCTGGAACAGTTTGGCTTTTTTGGGATTTTGTTTCTCGAGGGTGTTGTTGATCTTAGTGTACATTGACTCCCAGAGACGTGGGACGGTCGCTACGATGGTCGGGCGGTACCGCTCGAGGTCAGCGGCAAACGTACGCACCGTCGAATACGCCATCGTACACCCTCCGGCGAGGATCAGATACTCCACCGTCCGCTCGAAAATATGCCAGGACGGGAGGATCGACAGCCACATATCTTCCTCGCTCAGCTCGATGATCTCCGGAAGTACCTCGATGTTTTTCATCACATTCTTGTGGCTGAGCATCACCCCTTTGGGTTTGCCTGTTGTCCCGGAGGTGTACATCAGAGTGAGGAGGTCTTCGCGATCGAGCTGATCCCGGAGGGCACGAAAATCATCCATGTCT
>WFSU01000204.1 GCA_015485845.1 Nitratifractor sp.
ATAGGGTTTGCATTATAATCAACCTGTTCGTTTTTTATGGAAGAAGTTGCACCAAATGGGTGAAAGAATTTGGGGTGGGCTTCTTCCTCTTAGGTACCTAATTATAGGGCAATTGTGGTTATTCTATGATTGGGTATGGATTTTTTAGGGACTAAGGTCGTCGCGATCATCCAAGGCAAACAAATGACGTTTGATCGACTCTCGATGGGGAAAGCGAGGATCGGTGAGGTAGGAGATGATGTTGGTATCAAGAAGATAGTGTCGTGGCATGGTTAGAGATTGGGGGTGAAATTGTCGCGGGCTTCTTGTCGGCTGTTGCGGATATGATCGACAATCTCAGGGGTGAAGAGCCCATCCATTTTGTTGGTAAATTCTGACCAGCGAGAGGGCGATTTCGACGGAGTATCCCGGCGGACGATCTGCACATCGAGATGAAAATGGCTGCGCACCATCTCTTTGATCTCTTCGATGGCACTCATATTGTTTGTGTCGATTCTGAGGGTTGTCATGATAATCCTTTGCCACTGATGCGGTTAGTATAGCAAAGAATCACAAAAAAACAAAATCCTTTACTCCCCTTACTCATTGACAATACTCCACTCATAAAACGGAATTCCCTCAAACGTAATATCTCTCAGTGTAAACGTAAAGCGGTTGGAGACGGTGACAACCCAGACATGGGTGACACGGTGTTTGCGGTAGAGGTTGACACGGTTGTAAACGTATTTCCAGGCCTGCTCTTCGGTGTCAAACGGGGCAGGGAGGATGAGGGTGTCACCCAGGAGGTAGCCCCGGTTGCCGGTGGTGACGAAAGTGAAGCCGTGCTTGATGAGTGCGAGAGCAATGAGGGCATCGAAGGTGACGGGGAAGGGCTGCTCTTTGCTGAGGTAGCGGGCGAGGGCGTAGTCGTAGAGGATCATTTTGCGTGCCCCCTTGCCCTCGACATCCTCGATGAAGAAGATCAGCTTCTCCTCCTCGAAGCGCTTGACGGTGCTGTATACCCGATCTTTGGAGATGCGGAAATATTCGCGGGCGTAGCGGTAGAGTTGGTGCGTGGTCACGCGGTGCCCCTGATAGCGGGCGAGGATGAGCATCATCCGGCTCTCGTCTTCGTCGAATGACGCGAAAAAAAACGGCCGCAGGGTCGTGTCAAGTGCTGCCAACTCCCGCTGTGCCATCGCCGGGAGGGTGCCGACCTTGAGGAAGCGGTTGAAGCTCGTGGTGGGAGCATGGTCGTGGTCGAAGGAGAGGAACTCTTCGTAGTCCAAACCGTGGAGCTCGTAGGCGGGCAAGGTGAGTTGAGGCTGGGGACGGCGGGAGATGATGATGAGTTGTGCTGGATCAGGGAGCCTCTCGAGAAAGCCTTCATAATAGTGATCGAGCACCAGTGTCGTGATCCCCTCCTCTGCGAGAAAGGCACTGAGGTGATCGTGATCGATGTCCTCAAGGGCGAAGATGGGATCTTGACAGTCGAGGTAGAGCCACGACTCCTCCGGGAGCGACTGGAGATAATCGATCACGAGGGTGCTTTTGCCCACGCCCCGTGCGCCGTAGAGGTGGAATGATCCTGTCTTGGGCAAAGTGAGTTTGCGGGGGGAGAAGGTGGTGTTTTGGATGCGGATGTTGAGAAAGTATTCGAGAATATGCACGATCTTTCCTCCTAAAAAGGAAACCATTTTCGCTATTGTACCGATTTTGTCCAAAATGTCAAGAAGGCTTGAAGCCCTTTTCGATATAATCTGCGTCCCCAAATGGGCACCTAAAATTTATGTTGGGTTACACCAACGAGTTCTTTAAAGGGTAACAATGGAAAAAATCAGATTGAAGCTGAAAGCTTATGATCACCGTGTTTTGGATCGATCCGTCGCATCCATCGTCGACGCTGTTAAGCGCACCGGTGCTGAAATTCGCGGTCCCATCCCGATGCCGACCCGGATCAAGCGCTACACCGTTCTGCGCTCACCGCACGTCAACAAAGACAGCCGAGAGCAGTTTGAAATTCGTATTCATGCCCGCATGATCGACATCGTCTCCGCGACCTCCGACACCATCGATTCGTTGATGAAGTTGGACCTCGCCCCGGAAGTCGAAGTCGAAATTCGGTCCATGGACAAGTAAGGAGTCAGGAAATGGAATTTATCGTAGAGAAAATCGGCATGAGCCGTACTATCAATGTTCCCGCCGTCCCTGTCACCTTGCTCAAAGTGATCGAGACAAAGGTCTGCGAAGTGCGCGAAGACGGCAAAGCCCTCGTCGCCTACAACAGCAGCAAAAAGATCAATGCAGCGATTGAAGGTCAGCAGAAGAAATTTGGCGTCGACAAGGCGTTCAATAAATTCATGACCATCGAAGTCGCCGAGGGCACCGAAGCCGGTGATCTCGATACCGCACCTCTCGCAGAAGCGGCGCTGGTCAAAGCGTCTTTCAATACCAAGGGACGCGGGTTCCAGGGTGGTATGAAGCGTCACGGCTTCAGCGGCGGCCCGGGATCACACGGTCACCGTTTTGGTCGCCGGATCGGTTCGATCGGTAACGCTGAGTGGCCCGGCCGCGTCCAGAAAGGCCGCAAAATGCCGGGTCAGTACGGCAACACGCAAGTCACCGTCAAGAATGAGGTGCTCTCCTACGATGCCGAAAACGGCATCCTGGTGCTCAAAGGAGCTGTACCCGGTCACAAAGGTGCACGAGGTTTGGTAAGGATTGTCAAATGAGTAAAGTAACCGTAATCAAAACAAGCGACCTTCCGCAGAGTTTTCTGGAAGTGCATCCGCACAACCTTTACCTCTACTGCAAGTCGTACGCAGCCGGTCTGCGTGCCAACAGTGCTCAGGTCAAGAACCGCTCGGCCGTCAGCGGCGGAGGGAAGAAGCCTTTCGCTCAAAAGGGAGGCGGACGTGCCCGTCAGGGATCGATCCGTGCGCCCCACTACCGTGGCGGTGGTGTGGTCTTCGGCCCTACGAACGACCGAAACTACGCGCAGAAGGTCAACAAGAAGCAGAAGCGCCTCGCACTGATGCACGCGCTGGCTGATCTGGCCGCCAATGAGCGTCTCTTTGTCGTCGATTCGATCGCCATCGAGTCGGGCAAGACCAAAGACGCCAAAGCGTTTGTCGCAAGCTTCAAGCAGCGGGACATCCTCGTCGTCAAAGAGATGATCGATGACCAGACGTTCCTGGCGTTCCGCAACCTTCAGCAGACGTACCTGATCGAGCCCAATGAGCTCAACGGATACCTCGCCGCCGCGTACCACGCGATCGTGATCGAGAAAGCCGTATTTGAACAATTGACGAAAGAGGCGTAAGATGGCAGATATTACCGATATCAAATCGATCATGTACACCGAGAAGAGTCTGGACCTTCAAGAAGAGGGTATCCTCGTCGTCCAGACCACTCCCCGCATGACCAAGAACGGACTCAAAGAGGTGTTCCGTGAGTACTTTGGCATCAAGCCATTGCGTGTCAACTCACTGCGAATGAACGGCAAAGTGAAGCGATTCAAAGGGATCGAAGGGAAACGCCCTGACAGTAAGAAATTTTACGTCAAGCTCCCTGAAGATGCCAAAATCGAAAGCCTCGCGGTATAAGGGAGAAGAGAATGGCAATTAAAACCTATAAACCAACCACCCCCAGCCGACGCTACATGACCAACCTGGACAGCGGCGACATCACGGCCAAGGCCAGTGTCCGTGCCCTGCTCAAGAAGCTTCCTGCTCACGCCGGACGCAACCACAACGGTCGCATCACATCGCGTCACAAGCAAGCCGGAGCCAAAAAGCTCTACCGGATCATCGACTTCAAACGTAACAAGTTTGGCGTCGAGGGCACCGTGGCAACCATCGAGTACGACCCGTACCGTAACTGCCGCATCTGCCTCGTCAAGTACACTGACGGTGACCGCCGCTACATCCTCCAGCCCAAAGGCTTGAGCGTGGGTGACAAAGTGATGGCAGCCGAAAGTGGTCTCGACATCAAGCCCGGCAACACCATGAAACTCAAAAACATCCCCGTCGGAACGCTGGTGCACAACATCGAGATGAACCCCGGACAGGGCGGCAAAATCGCCCGCTCTGCCGGTGGATATGCTCAGATCATGGGTCGGGACGGCAAATACGTCTCCTTGCGTCTCCCTTCGAGCGAGATGCGCTACATCCTCGGTGAGTGCCTCGCAACCGTCGGCACCGTCGGCAACGAAGACTTCTCCAACATCGTCATCGGAAAAGCCGGACGCAGCCGTCACCTCGGTATCCGTCCTCAGACCCGTGGTTCGGCAATGAACCCGATCGATCACCCGCACGGTGGTGGTGAAGGTAAAACGAACTCCGGTCGTCACCCGGTCTCTCCTTGGGGTATGCCTACGAAGGGCTACAAAACCCGTAAGAAGAAGTCCAGCGACAAGCTGATCATCTCACGAAGAAAGAAATAAGGGGCTCCCATGGCAAGATCAACAAAAAAAGGTCCATTTATTGATGCACACCTTATGAAAAAAGTGCTCAAAGCCAAAGAAGAGAAGTCAACCAAGCCGATCAAAACCTGGTCACGCCGTTCGATGATCTTCCCCGAGTTCATTGGTCTGACGATCAATGTTCACAACGGCCGCAAATTTGTTCCGGTATACATTACGGAAAACCACGTCGGCTACAAGCTGGGTGAATTCGCACCCACCCGTACATTCAAAGGGCACAAAGGTAGTGTCCAGAAGAAGGTAGGTTAATCATGAGCAAAGCATTACTGAAATTTGTCCGTGTCTCACCCACCAAAGCCCGTCTCATTGCCCGCGAAGTGCAGGGGATGAATGCTGAGCTGGCACTGGCCACTCTGGAATTCATGCCCAACAAAGCCGCCGGGATCATCGCCAAGGTGATCGCGTCTGCGGTCGCCAACGGTGAGTATGAGCCCGAAGAGGTGGTCATCACGTCGTGCCGCGTCGACAAAGCTGCGGTCATGAAGCGCTGGCGCCCCCGTGCTCGCGGTACGGCCAGCCGTATCATCAAGCCTACGGCACACATCCTGGTCGAGGTCGCCCCTGCTGAGGCGGCCAAACCTGAGCCCAAGCCTGCTGAGAAAAAGACTGAGAAAAAAGCGGAAGCCAAAAGCGCAGAGCCCAAAAAGGCTGAGAAGAAAGCTGAACCTGAAGCAGCAGAGCCCAAAGCAGAAGCCAGGAGCGCTGCCAAAGGGGACGACCTGACCAAAATCAAAGGGATCGGCAAAGTCTATCAAGGCAAACTCAACGACGAGGGTATCTTCACCTTCGACGATGTTGCCGGCATGACCGACGAGCAGATCGCTATGATGGAAGAGAAATACACCTTCAGAGGTGACTTCCGTGAATCAGTCGCTGATGCGAAAAACTTCGTAAACGGAAAGGAAGCGTAATGGGTCAGAAAGTCAATCCAATCGGTCTCAGACTTGGGATCAACCGCAACTGGGAGTCTCGCTGGTTCCCAGCCAAGGATCGAGCCGCCAACTTCATTGCTGAGGATTACAAAATCCGCAAGTATCTGAAAAAAGAGCTCTTCTACGCCGGGGTGAGCAACATCATCATCGAGCGTACGGTCAAAAAAGTGCGTCTCACCATCGTCACCGCCCGCCCGGGAATCATCATCGGGAAAAAAGGTGCCGACATCGAGAAACTGAAGAAAACACTCGTCAAGATGCTGGGCAAAGACATCGCCATCAACATCAAAGAGGAGAAACGTCCCCAGGCTTCCGCGCAGCTGGCCGCTGAAAACGTCGCGACCCAGCTCGAGCGCCGGGTCGCCTTCCGTCGTGCGATGAAAAAAGTGATCCAGGGTGCCCTCAAGTCGGGTGCCAAAGGGATCCGTATCCAGGTCGCCGGTCGTCTCGGAGGTGCGGAAATGGCACGCACCGAGTGGTACCTCGAGGGACGTGTGCCTCTGCATACGCTCCGCGCCAAGATCGACTACGGTTTTGCCGAAGCGCAGACCACCTACGGAATCATCGGGATCAAAGTCTGGATCTTCAAAGGGGAAGTCCTCCAGAAGGGAATCCAGCCTGAGCCCAAAGAGCGTGAAGGCGGTCGTCGACCATCCAGAAAGAGAGGTGAATAATCATGTTGATGCCTAAACGAACCAAGTGGAGAAAGCAGCAGAAGGGCCGCAACCGTGGTCAATCGCATCGCGGGAACCGCATCGAATTTGGTGAATTTGCACTCAAAGCAACGGAAGCGGGACGGATCGACTCCCGCCAGATCGAAGCTGCCCGTATCACCATGACCCGTAAAATCAACCGTACCGGTAAGACCTGGATCCGCGTCTTCCCCGACAAGCCCCTGACCAAAAAGCCCCTCGAAACACGGATGGGTAAAGGTAAAGGTGCCGTCGAGAAGTGGGTCATGAACATCAAGCCCGGACGGATCATCTTTGAAATGGCAGGTGTCGAAGAGACGTTGGCCCGTGCAGCCCTCACGCTGGCGCGCCACAAGCTTCCTTTCAAGACTAAGATCATTTCTACAAAGGACAGCCATGAAATTTATTGATATTCAAGACAAGAGCGTCGCGGATCTCGAGAACCTGCTCAAGGAAAAGAAGCTTGAGCTGTTCACGCTGAAAGCCAAGCTCAAAACTATGCAGCTGACCAATACCAGCGAGTTGCGCGTCGCCAAAAAAGACATCGCACGCATCCAGACGGCTTTGACTGCCGCCAGAAACAAGTAAGGGGTAGAGCATGCCAAAACGAGTTATATCAGGAACAGTAATCAAAAAAGCCGGCGACAAAACGGCGACGGTTCTGGTCGAGAGAAAGGTGCTTCACCCACGTTACCACAAGACCGTGAAGCGTTTCAAGAAGTATTTGGTACACGACGAGCAGAACGAAGTCAACGTCGGTGACACGATCCAGGCGATCGAGTGCCGCCCGCTCTCCAAGAGCAAAAACTTCCGCCTGCTTGAGATCACCAAGAGAGGAGAGGCGTAATGATTCAGAGTTTTACCCGTTTGAATGTTGCGGACAACAGTGGCGCCAAAGAGATCATGTGTATCAAGGTTCTCGGCGGTTCCAAGCGTCGTTACGCTTCGGTGGGTGACGTTATCGTCGCTTCGGTCAAAAAAGCGATCCCCAATGGCAAAGTTGCCAAGGGTAAAGTGGTCAAGGCCGTCGTGGTACGCACCAAAAAAGAGATCCAGCGCGAAAACGGCTCTTTGATCCGTTTCGACGACAACGCAGCCGTGATCATCGATGACAAGAAAGAGCCCATCGGTACCCGTATCTTTGGCCCGGTCAGTCGTGAAGCACGTTATGCCGGATTTATGAAGATTGTTTCACTTGCACCGGAGGTATGGTAATGGCGAATAAGAAATTTAAAATCAAAAAGGGTGATCAGGTGCTGATCATCGCCGGAGATGACAAAGGCAAAACCGGAGAGGTACTCCAGGTACTGACCAAAAAAGATGCTGTCATCGTCGCAGGTGCCAAGATCGCCAAAAAAGCGGTCAAGCCAAGTGAGGCCAACAAAGAGGGTGGCTTCGCCAACAAAGAGATGCCCATCCACATCTCCAACGTCAAGAAAGTCGAGGGGTAATCATGAGCAGAATGAAGCAGAAATACAATGACATCGTTCCTGCCCTCCGCGAAGAGCTGGAGATCACGAACCCCATGCAAACTCCCAAATTGGAGAAGATCGTCATCAGCGTCGGTGCCGGTGAAGAGGGAAAAGACAACAAACTGATCCAGAATATGGCCGATACGATCAGCCTGATCGCCGGTCAAAAAGCCGTCATCACCGTGGCCAAAAAATCGGTCGCCGGTTTCAAAGCCCGTGAAGGGGCAGCGAGCGGGATCAAAGTCACGCTTCGTGGTAACCAGATGTACAACTTCTATGACAAGTTGGTCTCCATCGCCCTCCCGCGCGTCAAAGACTTCCGTGGGGTACCCCGCAAAGGATTTGACGGACGCGGTAACTACAACTTCGGCCTTGACGAACAGCTGATGTTCCCGGAAGTGGTCTACGACAAGATCATGAAGACCCACGGGATGAACATCACCATCGTCACCAGTGCCGACGAGGACAAAGCCGCGTTTGCCCTGCTGGAAAAACTGGGCATGCCGTTTGCAAAAGGGAGAAAATAATGGCCAAGAAATCGATGATCAACAAGCAGCAGCGCACACCTAAGTTTGCGGTGCGTGAGTACACACGCTGTAACATTTGCGGACGTCCCCACTCGGTCTACAAAGACTTTGGGATTTGCCGTGTATGTTTGAGAAAAATGGCCTCCGAAGGCCTCATCCCCGGCATGCGCAAAGCTAGCTGGTAACAAGGAGTAACAGATGATGACAGACATAATTGCAGACTCTCTTACTCGGATAAGAAATGCTGCACAGCGTAAACTGGACACCACCACTTTGCTGCACTCAAAAACCATTGAGGCAATTGTTTCTATTCTGGTAGAGAAAGGATACCTCGAAGGCTACAGTGTGAGCGAAGAGGGTGTCAAAAAAAATATCAAAGTGGTTTTGAAATACGACGATAACGGTATCACCGTGATCAACGAACTCAAGAAGATTTCCAAGCCCGGTCGCCGTATTTACAAAGGCAAAGATGAGATCAAACGGTTCAAGAACGGCTACGGCACCTTGATCGTCTCGACCTCTCAAGGGGTGCTTCCCAACGATGAAGCTTTCAAGCGTGGCACGGGCGGTGAAGTCCTGTGCAGCATCTGGTAAGGGGGGAACATGTCACGAATAGGTAAAGAACCGGTTTCCATTCCCGGCGGCATCGATGTCACGCTTGACGGCACGGTCATCGTCGCCACCAAAGGCAAAGTCGAGAAGCGTCTCGAGACACACGGTCGTGTCAATGTTGAGATCAAAGAGAAAGAAGTGGTACTTACCCGCAACGGTGACGACAAGCAGTCTTCGGCCTATTGGGGTACGTATCGTGCATTGTTGAACAACCTCTTCATTGGTCTGGATAAGGGCTTCACCAAGTCTCTCGAGATCAACGGAGTCGGTTACCGTGCTGCCGTCAACGGCAAAACACTTGAGCTGCAGCTGGGTTTTTCGCATCCGATCAACTATACGATCCCAGAGGGGCTTAACGTGAGCGTGGAGAAAAACGTCATCACTATCAAAGGGGATGAGAAGCAGGTTGTCGGCCAAGCCGCTGCTGAGATCCGTGCCTTCCGTCCGCCTGAGCCGTACAAAGGCAAAGGGGTCAAGTACACCGATGAAGTCATTGTCCGCAAAGCCGGTAAGACCGCAGCGAAGTAAGGGAGCGAACCAATGTTAAAAAGTATTCAGAAAAAGAAAAACCGTGTCGCCATCCAGCGCAAGCGTCGTGTTCGTGGTAAAATCCACGGCACGGCTGAGCTGCCCCGTGTGAGCGTATTCCGCTCCAACAAGCATTTCTATGCGCAAGCGATCAATGACGACGCCGGAACGACGTTGGCGTATGCCGATGGTCGTAAGTTGGGTCTCAAAGCCAACCGCGAAGATGTCAAAAAAGTCGCTGCCGATCTGGCGGATAAACTGAAAGCTGCCAAGATCGAGACCATTGTCTTCGATCGCAACGGCTACCTCTACCACGGTGTGGTTGCTTCCTTCGCGGATGCACTCCGCGAAGCCGGCATCAAGTTTTAAGGGAGCGTGAATGGAAAACATTAACAGAGAAGATTTCGAAGAAGTGATCGTCAACATCGGTCGCGTTACCAAGGTTGTCAAGGGTGGACGTCGTTTCCGCTTCACGGCACTGGTCGTCGTCGGTGACCGCAAGGGCACCGTCGGTTATGGATACGGCAAAGCCAAGGAAGTGCCCGACGCGATCAAAAAAGCGGTCGACGATGCCTTCAAAAACCTGGTCAAGATCAACCTCAAGGGAAGCACGATTGCCCACGACATTGAGCACAAGTTCAATGCCAGCCGCATCATTCTGCGCCCCGCATCTGAGGGTACCGGTGCGATCGCAGGAGGTGCTGCACGCCCTGTCATCGAATTGGCCGGGATCAAAGATGTCATCGCCAAATCAATCGGGTCCAACAACCCCAACAACTTGGTCAGAGCCACCATCCAGGCCCTGACCCGCATCAAAGGTTAAGGAGCACTCAATGGGTTTGCACAATCTCCAACCGGCTCCCGGCTCGACCCGCAACCGCAAACGTGTCGGTCGCGGTCAGGGTTCGGGTACCGGTAAAACAGCCGGCCGTGGTCAAAACGGTCAAAAGTCCCGCAGCGGATACAGCAAGAAGCGCGGATTCGAAGGAGGGCAGCAGCCCCTCTACAAGCGTCTGCCGAAAGTCGGATTTTTCTCTCGTGTTGAGAAGCCTTACGTGATCAACGTCGAGAAGATCAAAGGCGTCGCCGAACTTGACGAGATCACGCTTGAGACGATCCGTACGGTTCACAAGCTCGGTAAAAATGTCACGCGTGTCAAACTGATCGGTGCCAGTGCCAAAACACTGGCGTCCAAGATCAAAGACGACGCCATCACTACCAGCGGTAAATAACCATGAACACGCTTACCAAAAAGATCCTCATTACACTGGGGTTTCTTTTTGCCTATCGCGTGTTGGCCTACATCCCGACTCCCGGAGTCGATCTGGATGTGATCAAAAACTTTTTTGACCAAAACACCAACAACGCGCTGGGCATGGCCAATATGTTCAGTGGAAACGCTCTGCGTCGGCTCAGCATCATCTCCCTGGGAATCATGCCCTACATCACCGCTTCCATCGTCATGGAACTCCTCGCCGCCACTTTCCCTGCACTCGGACAAATGAAAAAAGAACGCGACGGTATGCAAAAATACATGCAGATCATCCGTTACTTTACCATCTTTATTACTATCGTGCAGGCCATCGGTGTCTCCATTGGGCTTCAAAGCATGACCGGCAGCCATGGGCAGAGTGCCGTGATGATCGACAGTACGACGTTTGTGGCGCTGGCAACCTTCTCGATGCTGACCGGTACGATGCTGCTGATGTGGATCGGAGAGCAGATCACGCAGAAGGGGATCGGAAACGGAATTTCTCTGATTATCTTCGCCGGGATTGTCTCCCGGGTTCCTTCCGCGATCAGCAATACGGTTGCAGCGGTCAATGCCGGGACGATGAGTTTTCTAGTAGTGATCGCGATCTTTGCGATCATCCTGGCCACCATTGCGGCGATCATCTATGTTGAATTGGGTGAACGACGGGTTCCCATCAGCTATTCGCGCAAGACCATCATGCAAAACCAGAACAAACGGGTGATGAACTACATCCCGGTTCGGGTGAACCTTTCGGGCGTCATTCCTCCGATTTTTGCTTCGGCGGTATTGATGTTTCCTTTGACGTTGCTCAAGGCCAGTACCAACCCTTATGTCACCAAATTCGCCGACATTCTCTCTCCGGGGGGACTCGTCTATAATGTGGTGATGTTTTTGATGATTATCTTCTTTGCCTTCTTCTATGCATCGATCGCGTTCAACGCCAAGGACATTGCGGACAACCTCAAGCGTCAGGGGGGATTCATTCCCGGTGTTCGCCCCGGTGAGCATACACGCGAATTCCTCAATGATGTGGCGAGTAAATTGACGGTGTGGGGGGCGATTTATCTTGGTTTGATCGCTACCCTTCCGTTTGTGCTGATCAATGGCATGGGCGCAGCCTTCTACTTTGGAGGTACGTCCGTACTGATCGTGGTACAGGTCGCGCTCGATACCATGCGCAAGATCGAAGCGCAACGCACCATGGGTCAATACGAAACCCTCGGTAACGTAGGTCTCTGATGGCCATTGCTCTTCGAAAACCGGCCGAGATCGAGAAGCTCCGCAACGCGGGGCGCATCGTCGGCCAAACCCTTCAATATCTCCAACAAAATGTTCATCCCGGCATGACGCTCAAGGAGATCGATGCGATGGGCGAAGCCTATCTCCGTGATCTCGGAGCCGAGCCGGCATTTAAAGGTCTGTATGGATTCCCCGCTGCGGTATGCACCTCCCTCAACGAAGTGATCATTCACGGTGTACCGACGGAGACGGTTGTGCAGGAAGGGGACATCCTCGGCATTGACATCGGCAGCAAACTTAACGGTTATTATGGCGATGCAGCAATTACGATGCCCATTGGTGCAATTTCCAAGGAAGATGAAGCACTCATCCAGTGTTCCAAGGATGCACTCTTCATGGCGATCGATGCGATCAAACCCGGCATGCGCTTCAAAGAGCTCAGCAAGATGCTCGAGGATTTTATCACTGCGCGGGGTTATGTGCCGCTTCGGGACTATGCCGGACACGGGATCGGTACCCAGCCACACGATGAGCCGAGCATCCCCAACTACCTCGAAGGCACCCCCAAACAAGGCCCCAAGATCAAAAACGGGATGGTGTTCTGCCTCGAGCCGATGATTTGTCAGCGTGAAGGCGATCCGATCGTCTGGGAAGAAGATGGATGGTCGGTCGAGAGCGCCGACGGTTTGCGAACGGCGCATTATGAACATCAAGTCGCCGTGGTGGATGGCCGGGCGGTCATCCTGACCGAGCCTTAGGCTCACGATGACTCCACTATTTGTGGATAGTTTGAGAAAAATGACGAAAGGAACCTCATGGCAAAAGACGACGTAATCGAAATCGACGGCAAAGTGATCGAAGCCCTCCCCAATGCGACCTTCCGCGTGGAGCTGGATAACGGACACGTGATCCTCTGTCACATCGCCGGCAAGATGCGGATGCACTACATCAAAATCCTCCCCGGCGACAAAGTCAAAGTCGAGCTCACCCCCTACAGCCTCGACAAAGGCCGGATCACGTTCCGGTATAAATAGCATTCCAAATTTATGGGGCTTGGACTTCAGTCCAATGAAACGCCCCGCGTATTTCATGGGACTGAAGCCCCAGCCCCTTTTTAGTGGCGTTAATACAAAAACCCAAACAACCAAAGCGGTACTCTGTTCCCACTTCCCACTTGAATATCGTCTGAGACGACAAAAGAATCTGCGATATCGCTGATTTGTTTGAAGCTTTTCTTTTTTCCTCCGACTTCAAAAAGATACGTATCATCCACTAGAAAATCACCTCTCTTTGGTATCTCAAGCAAATGATCCACATTCAAAAGTGCCGCAAAGATCGTTTCACGAATGGTTCCTATACGTGCTTCGTCGCAGTAGCTGAAGTTGAGATTCGGGTTGTTCAGGTAGATTTTGTCCGGCTTTGAAAATATATTATCCCCTTTTGATTTAGCGCGAATGACATTAAAGATTTTCCCTTTGTGCAGATAATCAAGGTAGAGATAGAGTGTATCTCTACCTTGATTATCTTTTGACTCAGCTCTTTTATGTTGAGCTTGAACGGCTCGGAATTGCAGATGAGGGTTACGAGTTTTTTCAAGTTGGTAATTTTCTCATATCGAATATTGAAGATGGAGGGGATATCCACTTCGATAACAGCATTAACCGTATCATTCAGCTTCATTTTGTACCGATCCGGATTCTCGAAATAAAACGGATAGTAGCCGAAATGCAAGTACTCCTCCCAAAATGCATACGGCTTTATTTTCTGTGTGATTTCAAAAGCAATATCAGCGTGATGTTCGAGAATCTCTTCGAGCGTATGGTTTTTGAAGGTGTTGTCTGTTTTGAAGGAGATAAATTCCCTGAAGCTCAACCCACTCACGCGATAGATGACCGCTCTTCGGCTGAGATCGGCTTTGGAGTGTTCCAGTTTTATCGCGGATGAACCCGAAAAGATCACTCGTAGATTCAGCATATCGTAGATTTGCTTGAGTTCGATTTCAAAATTTTTATATTTGTGGATTTCATCGATGGCAAGTACTTCTCCCCCACGTTTGTCAAACAATTTTGCCAGCTCGACCAATGACATATTGGAGAGCTCTACACTGTCGGCACTCACATAGAGTTTTTTGTCAATGGAGATAGTAGAATTTTTGAGATAATGGAGGATATAGGTTGTCTTGCCTACCCCTCTGGCACCAACGATACCGATGAGTTTATCTCGATGGTCGATGGTATCATAGAAATATCGTTTGTGCACCGGCGAGAGGGTATTCAGGTACAATGTGGAATTATCCAGTAACTTTGCAATCATAGTACGCCTTCCATTTTTAGTATGATAGCAAAAATTGGATTATATTCCTATTTATCTGCAATAAAATCGGAAAACAACCCAAAATCATAGTGGAACGATGATTAGGGCTAATCATGTACAGCAAAATACAGCGATATTGCTTATTGCATTAAGCAAAAGAGTGTGGTGTAACACCATACGGAAACAAATCTACCAACAACCAAAATGTTGCCGCGTAGGGTGTGCAACAGCACACCTTCTTGTCTTGTTTTCAATAAAACCCCCACATAAAAGTTACCAAAAGTAACATAATTTCACAAATTTTCAAAAATACCCCGTTTTTGCCCCCGCAGACGTTAAGATTTTCGAGCTGCTTTGTATAGGGATTCGGCTTTGAGCCAAAATCACCTTTAAAGGAGCCAATATGGCACAATCAAAATACCGATCAGGAGACTACACCCTCGATGAGATCGCAAAGCATCTTGGCATCACGCGCGAGCGTGTCCGGCAGATCGAACAGGCGGCACTCAAAAAGCTGCGCCACCCTAAAGTCGGTAAGAAACTTCGGGAGTATCTCAATGCTGCATGGGAAGAAGGAGGGGATCATGTCATTCATACACGCTGATCAGCCGTGGTGCACCGTCCATTATCTCGGAGACGAATATGGACTGTTGGGTGGATTTCATTTTAGCGAAGCCATAGAGCGTGAGATTTCGGAAGTCAAACAAATTAACCCCGCGAAATATGCCTACGCTTCACGAGCTACGATGATGACGCAACCCACATGGCGGATTGACGAGGAGAGGCGGCTATGGCTCGAAGAGATTCGAGTTGTAACCCTTGATCCCTCTTCGACGGTTATAAAACTTCCCAATCACCCCTATCCGATACCCAGCACATGGGTTGAGTCGATGCGTATTCTTGCATCTGAAGAGATTATCAGCCCAAACAAAACCGGCAAGGTGACGGTACGACAGGAGATATTGACGCTTTGGCTTGAGGAGGGGAGAGTTGTTGAAGCTAAGCGGACAAGGGAAGAGGTGCGTGTGATTCGGTTAGGGAAATTATATTGAGAAGTGAGCGGGTAATCGGTCTATAACTAAGTGATAAGTATACTAATGCAAAGGAGCACAAATGTCAGAATCAGTATTAGACAATTTGATAAAAGAGAAGCTTATTCAGCTTCAAGGTAAGATAGAGACAATTAAGCAAATCAAACAGGCAAAAGGTGAAGATTTCAACCTCTTCTCCATCCTTGAAATGGAACGACTGGAAGTGGAAACACACTCGAAATTTATCTACGAGCTGATCAATTCACGCGGGTCGCACCATCAGGGGGAGTTGTACCTGAGATTGTTTTTGAGTGAGGCTCTGGGTCTGAACGATTTTGGAGAGATTAAAAATGTTGAGCGAGAGAGTCTTACTACAAATAATCGGAGAATTGATTTTGCGATTGAAACGGATAAATATCAGATCGGCATTGAGATGAAAATTGATGCAGGTGATCAGGATCACCAATTAAAAGACTACTATGATGAATTGGGAGAGAGAGTAAGAACAAGTAAAACCGAACAGGAAGTCATGTTGTACTATTTGACTTTGGATGGAAGCGAAGCATCAGATGAAAGTGATGGAGGCAACAAAGATAAATATGCTCGTATCTCTTTTCGGGATAACATTGCAAGATGGATTGAAGTGTGCATAGAGAAAAGTGTGATGCTGCCACCCATTCGTGAAAGTTTAGTACAGTACGGCAATTTGATCAAAAATTTAACAGGACAAACAACCGAGGAGGTTCAAATGGAAGTGGAAAAGATGATTGATACACCGGAGATGGCTGAAGCGGCTACATTAATGGCGCAGAATATAGGAAAAGTGTGGGCAAAACGGGAGGCACTTTTTTGGGAAAAGCTTATTGGTGAACTTCAAGATGATAAATATGTGAAAAATATGCAGTGGAAAATTTTGCCGGATACAGACCATGAATTAAATATTGATGAAATATATAATACCAGAGAGAGTGTCACCAAAAGTGACTTTATTAGCATATCCTTTAAGCAGAAAGTGAATGAAACAAACATAGAATTCAGCATTTATGAACGCAATGATCAAGACGAAATCTATTGCCAGTTAGACAGTGTCGGCGCCGCTCCCATGTGGACACCGCGCCGGAGTTGATGTGGACAGTGCGCCGGAGCACATGTGGACACTCTGCCGGAGTACATGTGGACACTTTGCCCTCTTGACCGGCACGTAAGCTTTGGTTAAGTTGTTGGATATTCTCACTA
>WFSU01000205.1 GCA_015485845.1 Nitratifractor sp.
CCCGTTACGGCAACGACACCCAAACCGTACGCGCCATCGCAATCCTCAATGCCCTGATGGGCAACTGGGGTGTCCCCGGCGGCATCTTCGTCCGGACAGCAGCCCCACTGGAGCTGCCCCACCACGAGCATCCGCCTGAGCCAAAAGTACGCCGCGCCGACGGTGCCGGGGAGGGGGAGAAATATGCCTTTGCCCCGACCAGCCTCGGGCGAACCAACGGGATCTATGAAGCGACGCTGACTCAGAAACCCTACCCGATCAAAGCGTGGCTCCTCTACGGCACCAACCCGCTGAGCCACTCGAGCATCGGAGCAAACCATCTCTTCAAGGCGATTGAAAACCTTGACCTGATCATCGCCATCGATACGCAGTTCAGCGATACGGTGATGTACGCCGACATCGTCCTCCCTGAGTCAACCTATCTCGAGCGGGACGATGCACCGTTCATTCAAAAGGACAAGATCCCCTTCGTCGCGCTGCGCAAAGCAGCCGTCAAACCCATCTACGATACCCTGGGGTGCCACGACATCTCCAAAGGGATTGCCGAGAAGTTCGGGATCGAGAAGTGGTTTGAGCACTCCCCGGCGGACATGATCAAGGAGCTCGAAGAAGCCCTGACCAAAGATCAGCGGGAAACGCTGGAGAAAGACGGGGTATTGCTCTTCGAGGATGTCGATCCGTATCCCGTCGCCAGCGGAGCCACACCGGTCTTCATGACCTCCACCGGCAAAGTCAACTTCTTCGTCGATGATCTGGTCGAAATGCACAAAAAACACGGCGAGGACTTCTCTCCTCTACCGGTCTTCAAAGTGCCACCGCAACCCAAGAAGGGAGAATTTCGCCTTCTGTTTGGTCGGACGCCTCACCACTCCCATGCCCGCAGCCAGAACAACTGGGTGCTGCTGGAGCTTCAAGACGACACACCCGTCTGGCTCCATCCAAGCGATGCCGACAAACTGAGGCTCAAAGAGGGGGACAAAGTCACCATTCAGAGCAAAATCACCGGATACACCTCCGAGCCTGAACCGGTCAAGATCACACGACGGATCAAAGCCGGATCGGTCTTTATCCACCACGGTTTTGGTCACAAAAGCCGCTTCTGGACCCGAGGCAACGGTAAAGGCACCAAGGAAAACTACTTCATCAGCGACGGGGTGGATCCCATCAGCGGTGCAGCAGCCTTCCATAATGGCTTTGTCCACATCCAAAAGGTATCATCATGAGCAAAAGTCACATCAATACCAAACTGAACAAAGAGAAAAATCTGGCGATGGTCATCATCGGCGACCGCTGTATCGGCTGTGACGCCTGCTACGTCGCCTGCAAAACCGACTGGGAAATCCCGGCGCTCAAAGAGGCGTATCGCACCAAAGTGTACGAAGTCGAAGGGGTGGACAACCACGGCAACCCGACGATCGGATTCCTCCCCACGCTGTGCAACCACTGTGACAATGCTCCGTGCGTGAGTGTCTGTCCTACGGGGGCGAGCTTCAAACGGGAGGAGGATGGGATCGTCCTCGTCGAACCGGACATGTGCATCGGCTGCAAAGCCTGTATGGTCGCCTGCCCGTACGATGCCCGTTATTACGACGAAGAGAAGCAGTCGGTGGACAAATGTACCTTCTGCCTGCCCCGCACCAGTCAGGGGCTCGATCCGGCGTGTGTGACCACCTGCGTGGGTGAATCGCGCAATTTCGGTGACCTCAACGATCCGGAGAGTAATGTTTCCAAACTGATGAAAGATGCGACATCGATCGCCCGCCTCAAAGAAGACGAGGGGACACTCCCCAACGTCTACTACATCAATGTCAACCAATAAAAGGGAGTGAACATGAACACCAAAAAAATCATATCCGTCGTACTGGCACTCGTCTTCGGGCTGGGGGCACTGAGCCTCACGCTCTCAGCACAGAACCGACAGGAGTACCGGATGAACAAAGCGCAATGCGCCCACTTCGTCAAACTTTCCCGTGCCATGGTCGAGAAGGACAACCTCTCACTGGCCAAAGTGTACGCGATGAAGGCGATCCAGGCTAATCCGTGGGAAAAAGCTGCCTGGGCGGCTTACAACGACGTAATCCAGCGTCTCGCCGATAACGGTGACATCAAAGACTTCGATACGTTCATCGAAGAGACTCAATCGGCTGCCGCACCCAAAGCAAGCGGTGGCAGCCAGTTCGAAGGGTGCTGATCACCTATGGCTACCCGAAAACCGCGTCGTGATTTTCTCGCCCGTACCCTCGCCGTCGCCCCCTGGGCGGTGGCGGCATCCCTGAGTTGGCCGACAGGGAGTGTGCTCCTTTTCGGCGAGCCCAAACGCGGAAAAATCCGCATCCCCCTTGCCCAGATCAAAGAGGGGATCACCCCCCTTCTCTCCGCCAAACTCTACCTCCACAAAGCCGGAGATGCCCTCACCGTCTTCGACGCTCACTGCACCCACATGGGTTGCATCCTCCACTACGACACCGACAACCATGTCTTCAACTGCCCCTGCCATCACAGCCGTTTTGACGATGGCGGTCACCGACTGCGCGGCCCGGCCAAACGGGATCTCGATCGCGTCACGTATGTCATCACGGGAGATGCGATCGTGATCGGATAGCGTGCACATTCTGCACAAGAAACATGGTATAATTGTATTATGAATCATTATAAACCGCCTTATACACTGACATCAAAGATCGTCAATCTCATCTCTCAAATCAGTGAAGAGATGACAAAGGTTGCCATGAATGAAAAACACATTATCACACCCAAACTCCGAAAAATCTCCCGAATCAAAACCTTATCCGGAACCCTTGAGATCGAAGGGAATTTCCTCGGCGAGGATAAAATCACAGCCATTTTAGAAGGCAAGAGAGTTTTGGGCACCTATCAAGAAGTGATCGAAGTCCAAAGTGCTATCAACGCATACCGTGCTTTTGAGACGTATCGCCCCTATGAAATGGAAGATCTGCTCGAAGCACATCGGCGGATGATGGAAAATATTTTGAGGACACCCGGTCAGTTCAGGCGTGTCAATGTCGGGGTGGGAAACAGTCAGGGTGTTTCCCATGTTGCGCCACCGTACGATCGGGTACCCGAACTGATGGGGCAGCTGTTTGACTGGCTCAAAACCAGTGACGAACATCCTCTCATCAAATCTTCGGTCTTTCACTATGAGTTCGAATTTATCCACCCTTTCAGCGACGGAAATGGTCGTATCGGGAGACTGTGGCAAAGCGTCATACTTTACCATTGGCGAAAACCGTTTGTTGCCATACCGACCGAGAGCATCATCCGAGACCATCAAAAATCCTACTACGATGCTATAGAAGCATCGACCGAGCAAGCCGAGAGCACACCTTTTATCGAATTTATGTTGAATGTAATTTTGGAAAGTATTAAAAGTTCGGTAAAAAGTTCGGTAAAAAGTTCGGTAAACACCGAGGATAACATTTTATTGTATCTCAAGGATCACCCCGAAGCAACCATGCGAGAAATAGCTGAATACCTCGATTTGAGTATCCGCGCCATCGAAAAACAGATGGCAAAACTTAAAAAAGAAAAAAGACTCAAGAGGGTCGGTAGTGCTCGCAAAGGGCATTGGGAAATCAGCGATGAAGTATAACCTGTCGCAACGCGGCGTAGGATAGTCGCATGCATCACACTCCGGCCAAGCGCATCGCCACATACCGGCGCATCACCGCACACCTGGCACTGGGGCTGCTGGCCATCAGCGTCCTGAGCGGCCTGCTTCCCGTGTTTGTCTACCACCCCTCTGCTGCCTATGAC
>WFSU01000206.1 GCA_015485845.1 Nitratifractor sp.
CACCGGCATCGTATCAATCCTCTCTGGGTCAATATCGAGATTACCGAGAGCGGCATCATGAGCAACATTGACGAAGCGATTGCCCGTATTCATGAGCTCAAGCGTCTCGGGTTTGGTTTTTCAATCGACGATTTCGGGACGGGGTATTCCTCCCTGACGTACCTGAAAAAACTCCCGGTGGATATCATCAAAATTGACCGTTCATTTGTCAAAGATGCCGACCGAAACGACGAAGACCGCCTTATCGTCGAATCGGTGATCGAAATCAGCCGCCGTTTTGGCTTCAAAGTACTGGCAGAGGGGATTGATCGGCAGGAGACGCTTGATTATTTCCGGGGAACAGCGTGCAAGACGTTCCAGGGGTATCTCTTTTATCAGCCGATCAGTATGGAAGAGTTTATTCAGTTGATTTGACAGAATCCGAAATTTGGGTGGAACTGTTGGTCTCGGTCGGGGTCGTTGTATTGCGTTCAAAGAGCCGGGCGATGCTGCCGACTTTTTCATGCCCGTTCAGTTTCTGCAGGTAGGCATGAATCGTCTTGACCTCCTGCTCCGTCAGGAAATAGCGGGGCATCACTCCGGCACCCTTGCGAACGCTGTTACGGATTTGCTGGAGGGTCGCGTGGCGGATATCCGGCCCGCGCAGGGTCACGATGCGCCCGGTTTTGTCCGGGTACTCTCCGATCAGTTTGCCCGAACCGGTCTCCCCGTGGCAGGCGGCGCAGCTCGCCCCTCGTGGATCCCGGTAGAGCATCTGCCCGTATTCAAAATCGGTGATGAAATCTTCGGCACTTATTCCTGTTGCCAGAAGAAGCCCAAGGAGCAGTATGTGTTTCTTCATCTTTATCTCTCACATATAGATAAACTATTTTCGATATAATACCCAAATCTTATCGCAGTATTCCTGCACCCAAAGAAGAAACCATGCACATTATCGACGGTAAATCCCTCGCACAACAAATCCGCAGTCACATCGCAGATGAAGTAGAAATTCTCGGCCGTGAGCGTAACATTGTCCCCGGTCTGGCGGTCGTCCTGGTCGGGGATGATCCTGCCAGCCACGCGTATGTCAAAATGAAAGCCAAAGCGTGCAAAGAGGTGGGCTACTACTCGATCGTCCACGAAATGCCCGATACGATCAGTCAGGATGAGATCATCGGCACCATCAAAATGATGAACGACAACCCCCGCATCGACGGGATCCTCGTCCAGCTCCCTCTGCCGCCGCACATCGACACCGATGCGATCCTCGAAGTGATCGATCCGGCCAAAGATGTGGATGGGTTTCATCCGTACAATGTCGGGCGTATCGTGACCAAACTCGATGCGTTTGCCTCCTGCACGCCGCAAGGGGTGATGCGAATGTTTGAGCATTACGATATCGACCTCAAGGGCAAAGACGTGTGTGTTGTCGGTGCGAGCAACATCGTCGGCAAGCCGATGGCAGCCCTCCTGCTCAATGCGGATGCCACCGTCACCGTCACGCATATTTACACGCAGGATCTCGCCCGTCACACTCGCGAAGCTGACATCATCATCGTCGGTGTCGGAGTGCCGGGACTGATCAAAGCCGATATGGTCAAAGAGGGTGCCGTCGTCATCGACATCGGGATCAACAAGCTTGACGATGGCCGTCTTGTCGGTGATGTGGATTACGATGCTGTCGCTCCTAAGTGCAGCTACATCACGCCGGTTCCGGGTGGGGTCGGCCCCATGACGATCGCCATGCTGATGGAAAACACGCTCAAAGCAGCGAAAGCGAGAAATGTCTGATGAAGCGCGTAGCCCGGGGACTTTACCATTTTTCCAGCAGTTGGACGGGGACGATCATCATCGTACTGAGTCTGATCTTTTTCGTGGCCCAGTCGTTTGTGATCCCGAGCGGTTCGATGAAGCGGAGTATGCTGATCGGCGATTTTCTCTTCGTCAAGAAATTTGCCTACGGCATCCCGCTGCCGGAGCTGCCGTGGGTAGGGCTCAAGATTTTCCCCGATCTTCACGACAACGGCCATTTGATCGAAGGGACACGCCCTCAGCGTGAAGACATCATCGTCTTTTATGTCCCCAAAGACCGCAAAACCCACTTCGTCAAACGGTGTGCCGCTGTCGGCGGAGATGAGCTGATTTATGTCAATCAACACTTGCTCATTCATATGCACGAGGGAGATGCCTGGATGCGGCAGCACTACCCGAAAGCCAAAACCGTCAAAGCGCTCGGAAAACTCTGGCTCGATAACCCTTACCGTGCCAAATACCCCGGCATTCAATATCAGCCGGAGTATGACAGCAACATCTTTATGCAGATGCTGTACCGCCGTGATCAAGTCGACATGAAGCCGGTGATGATCGAAGGGCTCGATGCTCCGGCGTATGCGATCGACGGCAAACCGATCAACGCGTTTTACAAAAAAGTCGAGCCGGATCACTACTACATGATCGGAGACAACCGGGACAACTCCGACGACAGTCGTTTCTGGGGCTCGGTACCCTACAGCCTGATCATTGGCCAGCCGTGGGTGATTTACTTCTCGATGGAGTACCGCAGCTATGCCCGTGTGCTGCGTGGAGAGGGGGGTGGACGCGACCACCAGGCTCTGCGCAAAGTGTGCGGAGCCAAACTGCGCCTCGACTCTGCCGAGTGTGAAGCGAAATGGGATGCCCATCGCTATGCCGTGCGCTGGGGGCGGATCGGGCGCTCGGTCGATGCGATCCAGCGGGAGGAGCCGGTCGATGATTGACGGGCAGGTGTTGGTGATCCCGGCCGTTGTCCTGGCACTGGCTGTGGCGATTATCGGGCACGAGATCATGCACGGCTGGGTGGCGTACCGCTACGGCGATACCACCGCCAAATCACTGGGACGCCTCAGCATCAATCCCATCGTCCACATCGATCCTATCGGTACCATCGCCGTGCCGGCACTGCTCTACTTCTCCGGGGCACCTTTTCTGTTTGGCTGGGCGAAGCCGGTACCGGTCGATATCAACACGGTTACCCGAAACGGTGGCTATGGCGCGGCCATTGCCGTGGCACTGGCCGGGATCACGTACAACCTGATCCTGGCCGTCCTTGCAGCGACCTTCATGCCGCTCGTAGCGCATCCTGAGAGCCTGACGACGGCGTTTATCGATATTTTTCTCTACCAACTCGTGGTGATTAATGTCATTCTCGCGGTCTTTAACCTCTGGCCCATCCCGCCACTGGACGGGGCGATGGCCCTGCGCTATTTTGCTTCATGGATGGGCTGGCACCGTCTGGCCGGATGGATCGAGCAGGTCTACCCTTATGGAATGATTCTCCTCATTGTTGTGATTGCGACCCCTGTCGGCAACTATTTGTTCCAGCCTGCCGGTTGGCTGCTCAACCTGATCTTATAACCTCATCCAGGTAATCTCATTTCAAGGAACCCACATGAAATTTTACATCGCGACCGATCATGCCGGCTACGCCGTCAAAGGCTACATCAAAGATTTGCTCACTGACCGAGGTCATGATGTGATCGATCTTGGACCCGATTCGGCGGATCGGGTCGATTATCCCGATTATGGACGAAAATGTGCCGAAGCGGTGCGGGATGACGTCGGCAGCTTCGGGGTCGTTGTCTGCGGCACCGGGATCGGTATCTCCATCTCGGCCAACAAAGTCCCCGGCATCCGTGCCGCCCTCTGCCACGATGCCTATACCGCCGAGATGGCACGCGCCCACAACAACGCCCAAATCTTGGGCATGGGTGAGCGTGTTGTGGGTAAAGGAGTGATCGAAAATATCCTTGATGCTTTTATCAACACCGAGTTCGAGGGTGGCCGCCATGCCGGTCGTGTGGAAAAGATCAATGCGATCGATCAAACGTATCGGAAAGCTCAGTCTTAGGTTGACAATTATTTGACTTCTATGTGCTACGATTCACAAGAATATTTTCGGAAGGTGCCTCAATGCGGAACATGCGATACTTTTTTGTCATAGCATTGCTCCTCTTTATCGTGGTAGGGTACAAGATCTACGAGCAGTACCTGACCATGGAAAAAACCCAGCAGGAGTTGCTCCTTGGAGAAGGGAAATCTCTCTCCAATTTTACTCTTGCCTTTCGGGAAACGTATCAAAAAGCTTTTATCTCCCATCATGTTCCGCTGGACAACCGGACACTGAATCTTCTTCCGGTCAAGACCATCGGAGCTATTTCCCGGAAACTCTCTGAAGAGGTCAACGGTGTGGTCGAGATCCGTACGGTTTCGGATCGTCCCCGCAATCCGAAGAACCGGGCCAATGCATTCGAGAAGCGGATGATTGACTATTTTCGGCAGCATCCGGGAGAAGAGAGTAAGATCGTCAACGAAGGTAACAACTTTTTTTATGTGCGCCCCATGTATATCACGACTACCTGCCTGAAGTGTCATGGAAAGCGGCAAGAAGCACCGAAAACGATTCGCGATCGCTATACGCAAGCCTACAATTATTCGCTGGGTGACATTCGGGGCGTTTCGAGTATCCGCATTGCCAAAAGTGGTCTGGCAGAGAGGCTTTTTTCCGATTTTAAGATTGCAGCATTCACTTCGTCGTTTCTGTATCTCCTTCTCTTATTTGCGTTGTGGGGGCTGATACGAAAAATGGGAGAGATGGAGCGAAACTATGCCC
>WFSU01000207.1 GCA_015485845.1 Nitratifractor sp.
AGCAACTTCGCCCGGCACGGATCGACCTGGGCACCATCGACCGCCCCCCGGCATACAAAGTTGAGCCGGTTACGTACGAGACCCTCTACACCCTCGCCCAACACTTCGACTCCAGCTTACCGGTGCACATCACCCACCGCAAGCACGGTATCTCCACCCCGGCATCCTACGACGATGAAGCGATCCTCTCCACCCTCGCCAAACGCCCCCTCACCCAGGAAGACATCGACCTCCTCTTCGATCCACCCAGCCAAAAACGACTCCAAAAACTCCTCGACGAACAGCGCGTCACCATTCGGGACACCCACGGTGTAGAATTTTTTACTATTTCCTCTGGAAATCATTGACAATCAAGGTTTTTTTGACTATAATCTCACCCACATTTCACCTGAGATGTACTTCAAATGTTCCGGATTAGCTCAGTGGTAGAGTAGATGACTGTTAATCATTTGGTCGCTGGTTCGAATCCAGCATCCGGAGCCACCCTTCTAACAAAAATGTAAATCAACAAACTCTTATCTCTTGGTTCGCTTCTAAGCTTTTTCTTCCGTCAGCATCCTATGAAATGTCATACCATCCACCGCTTCACTGAACAAAAATCCCTGATACATCTCCACCGACTCTTTTCGGGCGAAATCGAGCTGATAGGGTTCGTCGATCCCTTCGAGGACGATTTTGATGCCGAAGACTCTGGCGAAGTTGACGATGACTTTGACCAATTCGCGTGTGCGGCTCTCCTGGAGCTTGATCGTAAAGGCATGGTCGACTTTGATCACGTCTACCGGGAGGGTGTGGAGATAGTTGATCGAAGAGTAGCCGATCCCAAAATCATCGATAGAGAATTGGACACCAAAATCTTTGAGTACATTCATTTTTTCGACCACGGCATCAAAATCTTCGATCAGATCGTTTTCGAGGATTTCGATCTCGATGCGCGAAGGATCGATGTCGTAGCGTGTGATGGTTTCCTGCACACTTTGGACATACCGATCGGTTCGCAGCTCCTGTGCTGAGACGTTGATGGAGAGGGTTCCGGGGAACAGAGTGCCGTTTTCTGCGATGAAACGGCACGCCTGCTCAAGCGCGAGATGACTGATCTCCGGCAGCATGGACGCACTCTCAAGCACATCGATGAACGCGCCGGGATAGAGCAGCCCCCGCCGGGGGTGGTTCCACCGTATCAGCAATTCTGCCCCGATGATCCGATTGGTCTGGATACAGACTTTTGGCTGATAGTAAAAAAGAAACTCGTGATGCACCACAGCTGATCGGAGCTCACGTTCCATCTGCTCAAGCGCCTGCATACGCTTTTCAATCGTACGGTCAAAGAAGACAAACCGGTTTTTGCCCTGCTCCTTGGCGTGGTACATTGCCGTGTCTGCATCGCTGATGATCTCTTCGATTGTTTTGTCCTGATCCGGGAAGAGTTTGATCCCTACCGAAGCGCTGACATGCAGTGTCGATCCGTTGAGAGTGTAGGGCTGTTCCAGCGTGGCGAATAGCTTCGTCGTAGCGCTCCGTGCTGCCTGAGCCGCCTGCTGCTCATCCGGAGCCACATTGGTCAAAATGATGCAGAATTCATCCCCACTGATACGGGCGGCATAATCTTCTGAACGGATACACCCTTTCAAGCGATCAGCCATGGCCACGAGCAATTGATCTCCAACGGCGTGCCCGTATACGTCATTCACCTTTTTGAAATCATCAATATCGATAAAGAAGAAAGCATCGTAAAAATGGTGGCGACGTGCCCGGGAATGTTCGTTTGTGAGTTTCTGAAGCATCGATCGGCGGTTGGGGAGTTGCGTGAGCGAATCGTGTGCCGCCTGATGACGCGCTTCTTTTTCGATCTGTTTTAATTCCGAAACATCGAGAAACTGGACGATATAATGGGTGGTAACGCCCTGGTCATTTTTGATGGCTGTGATGGAGAGCTGTTCATAATATTCTTCTCCACTCTTTCGCCGATTGATGATCTCATCGCTCCAATGCCCTTCTACAAGCAAGCTCTGCCACATCGCTTCGTAAAACTCCTCGGAGTGTCTGCCGGACTTGAGTATCCGGGGATTTTGTCCGAGAACTTCTTCGGGTGCATAGCCCGTAATTGTGCTGAAGGCTTGGTTGACCTTGAGAATCGTACCTCCGGCATCGGTGACGGCCATCCCCTCATGGGAATTAAAAACAAACGAAGCAATACGAAGATCGTCGAGCATCACTTCTTCTTTTCGAAGGAGTCGCAGGAGGGAGTAGATCAAGACACTCATGGCAACAAATACGAGCAACCCAAGCAACCAGAGGAGATGGCGCTCGTGTGCAGCTTGTGCTTCCTGCTGTTGCAGCCGTCCTATGTACGTTTGGGTAATAAACGCAAGAAACTGATCCAACTGTTCCAGGCGTTGACCACTGACCTGCCACCAATGGGGGGCATCCATATAGTTGAGTCGGTACTGAAACAGCGCTTGTCGAAGTGTTCGAATCTGCTGCTCCGTCTCGGCACGTACGATCCGGTGGTACGGTGCATCCATTTCCGGAGAGAAAGAGGCGATAAAGGTGTGGATATCGTTTTTCTGCGCAGCAATCGTGTCACGGATCAAGGAGATCTCACGGAGAAAATAGCGCCGGGAGAGCAAAAGGTCTTCGACATAGATTCGTTCGAGGCTCGCATGCTCTTTGGCCCACAGCAGACGATGGATATCTGTCCCGTAAGCGTACTGATTCCGGGTCAACCAGAGGAGTCCGTATTGCAGGTCGAGGAGTTCATGATTGATCGCACCATAGTACTGCATCACCTCACGGAAAGACGTTCGACCGTGCAGCACCTCTTCCCGCATCGTTTTGAGCCGGGACAAGAGTTTTTTGAGGCGTTGTCGATGGGGGGCATTGTACTTTTCCAGTACCGACATGAGCCGCATTTTTTCCGGTGTCCCCATCTTCTCATACTGCATGAACCGGCGAAGGAGAGGATTTGTTTTATCGTATTGTTTTCGGAGATCCTCCCCGAAAGACTTATCCCCATCCGGCATCAGGAGACGGACACTGATCTCCCGCTCCTTCTGGAAATTTCCTACCAGGTCTCCCATTGCTTTACCGATATCTGCCGCCAAATGTTGTACTGAGATTTGGCGCGAATCTTTATAGCTGACATAGATGAAATTGACAAACATAATACCCACGGCTACTGTCAGCACGATAAATAAAAAAATGATTTTTCGTTTAAAGGTGATACGCATTACGTCCTGCTATCTGTTTTGTGATGAGACATTATACACTTATTTTGTCAAGTGTGTTCGTGCCCATTTATAAAAAAGGCGATCAGAGTGGACAGACTCCGGAATCGGGCGGCCGGTGATGATCCGCTCCGTCAGCCACTGCGCCATCAGGGGCGCGAAGACAAACCCCCGCCCTCCGAGGCCGTTAAGCACAAACAGGTCGGAGATGTGCTGCAGGGGAGCCGTGGCACCCCGAACGATCGCCGGATGCTCTTGCAGCATCCGAGGGACATCAATCACTTCTCCGATAACCGGGACATGATCGCGGCTGGTCGAACGCATCCCGCAAAACGTCTCTTGCAGTACGAAATCAGACGTATCGACCAGCTCCGAAGCCCCGGCAAACAAACCCGCCAACGGCTGGCCGTCGCAGACAAGGCAGGGATCAGTATGTTTGACATGCGTCGCTCCGATCTTGACCCGTCCCTGCCGCGTGGAGGAGACGGAAAGACTCTTGTGGAGACTCACCGGAAGCGTGGTCGATGTGCGGTAATCCCCCCGGCTTCCCCAGAGCCCTCGGATCCCCATATAGCGCATGTCGATCAACTCATTTTGATACCCCGTCGCCAGCACCACCCGGGCAGCCTCAAGTGTACGATTTGCCCCTTCAA
Organism: Nitratifractor sp.; assembly: GCA_015485845.1. Classification (GTDB taxonomy): domain Bacteria; phylum Campylobacterota; class Campylobacteria; order Campylobacterales; family Sulfurovaceae; genus S017-3. The sequence goes on from WFSU01000207.1 coordinate 3,881, forward strand.
CGCGCCATACTTCCCCTGCACGTGAAAGTCGCCGGACATCCAGTTGGACAAAGTCGATCCCCGACGCAAGAGTACGGCACACCGCCGGGGCATCGCAGTCTCCCGCTTCGGGGAAATAAAATCCCCCCCATGTATCCTCAATCCCTCGTAGAGCGAGATCCTCACTATGCCATCGCTCATACATGGGATAATTGTGGGGTTCGTAGAGAGAAAAATGCTCGGCATCGTCGGGATGTTTGGGAATCCGCACCACACCGCTGGCCGTGAAGTGCTCCGGGGAATGCTCTCGGTAGAATGTGTGGGCGAAGGCAAAGGCTTCGTTGGTCAGTTGCTGGAGCGGGCCGCCTTTGCCGATCTTGGGGGAGACAAACGCCCCGGCTGCCCCACTCCCCCCACTGGCCGGCACGCTGCTACGGTCGACCAATACTACGTGCTCTCCGGCACGCTGAAGCATGAAAGCTGCCGTGCTACCGGCAATCCCGGCGCCGATGATGATGGTGTCGTAAGGTTTGTGCATGAGCCGAATCACTGTTTATGTATTTTAGATATAATACCCAAATATCACCCAAAAAAAGGTTGAGCATGCAAACCATTCAATTTGACGTCGAGGACAATCACATCGATGTTTTCTTGACGCTTCTGGGCAATCTCAAAGACGGGATGATACGCAACCTGAAAATTTCGAAAAACACTTCGGAGAATAATCAACTCCATCAGTATATGCAAACTTCCCAATTTCAAAAAGACAAAAAAATATTTCAACAGAGATTTGACGATATCCAATCGGGAAAGGCGACAACGGTTCCCTGGGATGAGGGGTTTTCTGAACTGGATGCCTATATTGACGCTGTTTCATGACGATTATAAAAGACCCACGCTTCAATGATGAATTGAAAGTCATCCTGCGTTTTATAGCCCTTGACAGCAAAGAGAGAGCCAAACATTTCAAAAATGAGTTGATCGCCAGAGTCAATAACCTGGGGGTTATGCCTTACAAATACAGAAAATCCATCTACTTCTCAGACGACAATATCCGCGATTATATCTTCAAAGGTTATGTGATCCCCTACTATATCGATACCCGGAAGGATGCGTTGACCATATTGGGTATCGTGAAGTACAAAGAAACTATACGGTGATCTCCTTGATATCCGCAATTTGTCGGAAACTCCGGTAGATCGAACCGATGAGGGCTTGACGGTTGCTGCGCAGCGCCTCATCTTCGACGTTGACCATCACCTCATCAAAGAAGCGATCGAGGTCGAGCTTGAGTCCAAAGAGCGCCTCAAGACGGGTACGATAGTCGGGATAGTTGCCATTGAGGGCTTTTTCGTAGGCAGTGTAAAGCGCTACTTCGGCATCGGTTTCGAACCGAGCCGGATCAATCGCCAGCTCCCCGTCCAAATCAACGTCTTTAGAAATGTTAGCAACCCGTTTGAACGTACTGAACTGCTCTGAGAATGTATCATCCGCGACAATACTGTCCAGCGCAGCGACTTTCTGGGCGATGGCGGGGATATTGCGCTCACCTGAAGCGAGGACGGCGGCGATCACGGAGGGATTGGCCGGGAGGGATTTGTTGATCCGCTCGAGGATAAAATCACTCAGGCGTTTGGCTTCAAACGGGTCATAGTTGGCTTTGAGCAGCTCGATCATGTCGTCGATATCAAAGTCCAGATCGTACTCAGTCACGATCCGCACGATCCCGTTGACTGCCCGGCGCAGGGCGAAGGGGTCTTTGGAGCCGCTGGGAATCTTGCCCACGCTGAAGAGGCCGAGGAGGGTGTCGAGCTTGATGCTCATCGCTACAATGGAGGCAAATACCGACGTGGGAAGTTCGGCGCCTTCTCCAACGGGCATGTACTGCTCTTTGATGGCGGTATAGACCAGGGGATCTTCGCCCAGCGCTTTGGCATAATAGTAGCCCATGAGCCCCTGAAGCTCAGTAAACTCATACACCATTTCACTCATCAAGTCGGCCTTGGCCAGTGTAATCGCACGATCCATGAGCTTCTCCAGCTCTGCCGGGCTCTTGCCGGTTTCGGCTTCGAGACGTTCCATATACAGAGCCAGCAGACGGATGGCAATGCGCCGTTCACGGTCGATCTTGTCCACGAGCGTTCCCAACCCGTCGATGAACTGCACTTTTTCAAGCCCATCGGTCGAGAGTCCGGCCGCCAGGTCATTGCGGTAAAAGAAGAGACCATCGGCCAGCCGGGGCTTGAGCACCCGCTCGTTGCCGGCAACAACCTTGGAATAATCGTCCGTTAAGGCATTGGAGACGACGACAAATTTATTCGTCAATTTGCCCCCCTCAAAGACGGGGAAGTAACGCTGGTGCTCTTTCATTGACGTAATGATTACTTCGGGTGGAAGCTCGAGGAACATCGGGTCAAAGGTGCCAAGCAAAGCTTTAGGATTTTCAGTGATGGCAATGACTTCATCCAGGAGTTCCGCATCCCTCTCGATAAAGACTCCCGCCGCCTCGATCGCATCAAAATCAGCTTCGATCATCGCCCGGCGTGCCTCGGGGCGGAGCACTACGGCTCCCTCGGCCAGTACCGACTCGTACGCCTCAATCGAAGGAACTTCGACCGGCTCATACGTGGCCATCCGGTGGACGTAGGTGTGGGTATCCGAAACAACCCCAAGCAACTCAACCGGTACACGCCGCTCCCCGAGGCGCACCTGCAGCCAGCGCACCGGACGGATGAACTCTTCGCTCCGAGCCCCCCAGCGCATCATTTTGCCAAACGCCATCGATCCGATCCACTCCCGGATCATAT
>WFSU01000208.1 GCA_015485845.1 Nitratifractor sp.
CGTCTCCTCGGGGCAGGGGAAGGTAATGGTGTAGCACAACCCATCCTCGGTGACGGGGGTGAGTGTGCCGCGCAGCTGTCGGACGGTCATTCCGATGAGGCGGTACCCAAACCCATGCTCGAGCCGGTTCATGGTCGTGCGGCCGTGGTCGCAATAGTGAAAGCGGCAGACACCGAGGACAGCATGGAGGCGAAGATGGATGTACACGTGACCCTCCGGGTCGGCGGCGTATTTCATCGAGTTGGTCACCAGTTCGTTGACGAGGATTCCGAGATGCATCATCGTGTCGATGGGGAGCGTAATCGGATCGATCGTATCGGAGAGATCGACGTCCGCCTGCCTGCCGGATGATTCGCTCAGGCTCCGGATGAGCAGTTGAAGGTAGGTGCGGGTATCGAGGGTGCCGAGGCTGTCGCTGCGGTAGAGGATGTTGTGCAGGAGGGCGATCGACTCGATCCGGTGGCGGTTTTGCTCGAGGACGATCCGGGCGTGAGGATCCAGGTCATTGCGAAGCTGAAGGCCGAGGAGTGCAGCGATGAAGTTGAGGTTGTTTTTGACCCGGTGGTGGATTTCGTGCAGGAGCATACTCTTTTCCCGGTTGGACTGCTCGAGGCGTTTGACCGATTCTTCGATGGCAAAATGGTAGAAAAAGCCGAAGGAGATCATGAAAAAGTGTGCCAGGGCGTACCCGATCATGTATTTGTCGTTGTGGAGGAAAAGGTTATCCGGATAGAGGGAAGCGGCGCGGAGGAGAACCCCCGCAAGCACACCATAAAACAGGATCAGGTTCACTACGATAAGGCGCATCGGAAGGGTGATAAAAGCGATCAAGGGGATAAACACGGCAAAAATCAAATCGAAATCCACCTGGTGGATATACAGAAACACAAACTCAATCGCTGCGGCGATCCAGAAAAGCTCGATTGCAGGGAGCGTAAGGTTCCGCGTATGCAGGCTCTGGACAAATGCGACAGAAGCCAGCAGGCCGTAGATAAGATCGATCGCGACATCAACCGTGTTGCCGATGAGATAGTCCGACACCGAAGCGATCAGTGCCGCCGAGATGATCGTCAGGAAGGCACCGTAGACAAAGAGACGGCGATAATGGATTTCTCGGATGGCTTTCCACTGCACGGGCGACCTTTGAGGGGTGATGGCGGGATTATGTACTGATATTGTACTCAAAGGATCGAGGAAAATCAAGGTGTGCCTCCTTCTCTCACAAAAAGGTTTGGATAGCCTTTGTGACAAGTATAACGTGCTATTGTGATACGAGAGTGACGTTTGGAAATGAAAGGTGAAAAATGAAACATGAAGGGGGACGCGACTTCAGTCGCGTGATGGTTGATGATTGATAGTGAATGGTGGATGGAGAGAAGGGGCTGGGGCTTCAGCCCCACAAGAAAGGGGGCTAATACTCGGATTCTGAAATGGTGTTACCCCACTGCACTCTCAGGCAAATGTCTTCATCAGAGGCAATGAATGGAACCATCTTACCAGAATCGATTAGCATAGATTTTCAGATGGGAACCGTTTGAGTGCTCCCACACGGCAATAGCATTACCGTCGGCATCCACTGTAATTTGGGGATGATCAGCATTGTTACTCATGCTCTCAATCGCCTGTGCCGTTGCCCATGTACTGGAGCCTTCCGGTCTGCTGTTGGCATAAATACTCCAGTTACTTCCATCCCACTGCCGCCAGACAGCAACCGTGTCCCCGGCGGCATTGGTAGAAATCTGTGCGAGGAAACCATTATTGGAATTGTTGTCAGTGTAGATAGATGCCACACCATCCCACATACTTCCAGGAACATACGTATTTGTATTGACTTGGCTGGGCTGAGTCCAGATTGCTGTTGCTTTTCCATGACTGTCTACAGCAATATCGGAATCATCAGCATTATGACTGCTGTTTTCAAGAGCCTGAGAACTGGCTCCCCAGTTACTTCCATAAGTATAACGGTTAGAAAAAATGTTGTTCCTGACGCCGTCCCATTCTTGCCAGACCACGTTTGCATTGCCGTCACTGTCTACTGCTATCTGTGGCTTGTCTGCAGTATTACCATCACTTTCGATGGTTTGCGCAAGCCCCCATCCTCCGGTGGGGGTGAACCGATTGACCCATATATCATGAGATCCAGCACCGCCTTGAGCCCAAACAATAAATAGGTTGTCATTGCCATCAAAGCCCATTTGCGGATCTCCGGTTGGATGATTATCATTATCGATCGTATAAGGTATTCCCCAGTTTCCCGTTGATTTTGTGAAATAACTGACATACGGGCTAAGATGGGTGCCGTCATTCTGCACCCACGTAGCAAACGCATTCCCCTGACTGTCAAAAGCAACTTGAGGAGAGCTTGCATTGTCCGTTCGGGTATCAAGGGTTTTGATGCCATCCCATGCAGAGGCGGAAGCATCGTAATACCTCGCCATGATATCCTGATGTCCCCCACTCTGCATCTCCCAGATCACCAATATGTTGCCATCACCGTCCACTGACACCTGTGGGTCATTCGCCGGACTGCCACCCACTGCAATTGTGTCGGATGGTGACCACGTATCGGTTGCCGCCGTGTAACGGCTGTAACGGATTTGACCCCAGGAACCATTGTCTTGAACCCAGACGGTAATGGCGTCTCCATTTGGAAGCGCAGCCACCTGGGGTTTTTTCGCATCCACCGTATTGCCGCCACTGATCAAGACGGCACTCCCCCACGCTCTGGCGATCGTCACGGTCACCGTTGCCGTGTCTTCTCCACTATGACCGTCCGTGACCGTATAGTCGAAGGTCTCCGTCCCGCTGTAATTTGCCGGCGGGGTGTAGGTGATCTTGCCGTTGTTGATTGTTACTGTGCCACCGTGGGTGGGGGTGGTGAGGCTGCCCGATTTGATACTGAGGCTATCGCTGTCACTGTCGGTATCATTTGCCAGCACATCGATCGTCACCGCCCCACCGGCACGGGTGGCTGAGGCTGTATCGTCGTGGGCTGTCGGTGTGGCGTTGACGGCAACGGAAACAGTACCGTTATCCTCACCCCCCTGTCCGTCACTGACCGTGTACTGGAAGGTCTCCGTCCCATGGTAGCCGGTTGGGGGCGTGTAGGTGACTTTGCCGTCACTGATCGTTGCCGTACCTCCGTGATCGGGGGTCGTGAGGCTGCCTGCTTTGATACTGAGAGTATCATTGTCCTCATCGGTATCGTTGGCCAGCACATCGATCGCCACCGCCGCGCCGCCCTGGGTCGCCGTGGCTGTATCATCGTGGGCTACCGGAGCATGGTTGGTGCCACTGCCTGTTTTTTCACCGCATCCTGAGAGAAGGCTTATTCCCGTTATCAGCAGTATTGCCATGCCGCACTTTTTGATGATGTGTTTCATCGTAGTCTCCTTTTTTTGGGTTTGGTATCAAACCTTTTTCCATACTATACTCTCTCATTGTGACGCGAGAGTGACGTTTGGAAATGAAAAGTGAAAAAAATTTGGTGATTGGTAATTCGTAATTGGTGATTGGTTGATGGGGACGCGACTTCAGTCGCGTAATGGTGGATGGGGAGAAGGGGCTGGGGCTTCAGCCCTACTACTCAAAATCCAGCATCTCCTTCGCCTGGATCATATCCTTGTCTCCCCGGCCGGAGAGGTTGATAAGGATGGTTTTGCCTTGGAGGGCTTGGCGGGGCATTTTCTTCAGATACGCTACGGCATGGGAGCTTTCGAAAGCGGGGATGATTCCCTCGCGCTGGCTGAGCCAGACGAAGGCATCGAGGGCTTCGGTGTCGGTGATGTGGTCGTAGGTGACGATGCGTTCATCCTTGAGGTACGCATGCTCCGGGCCGATGCCGGGGTAGTCGAGTCCGGCGCTAATCGAATGGGCTTCGAGGATTTGGCCGTCGTCGTCTTGCAGCAGGTAACTCATCTGGCCGTGGAGGACGCCCGGCGCCCCTTTGGCGAGGCTGGCACCATGCTTGGAGTCGAGCCCCAAGCCGCCTGCTTCGATCCCGATGCACTCGACCCCTTCGTCTTCGAGGAAGTGGTTGAAGATCCCGATGGCGTTGCTTCCACCGCCGATGCAGGCGATGACTTTGTCCGGGAGTGTACCGGCAGCTTTCTGGATCTGGGCGCGGGCTTCCCAGCCGATGATGCTCTGGATGTCGCGGATCATCATCGGGTAGGGGTGGGGGCCGGCGACGGTGCCGATGACGTAGAAGGTATCCCGTGCATGGGTCACCCAGTGGCGGATGGCATCGTTCATCGCGTCTTTGAGGGTGCGCGATCCCGACTCGACGGCGTGGACTTTGGCTCCCAGCAGCTTCATTCGGAAGACATTGAGCTCCTGGCGTGCGACGTCCTTGGCACCCATGAAGATCTCGCACTCCAGTCCGAAGAGGGCTGCGACGGTGGCAGTGGCGACCCCGTGCTGTCCCGCACCGGTCTCGGCGATGATCTTTTTCTTGCCGAGACGCTTGGCGAGGATCGCCTGGGCGACGGTGTGGTTGATCTTGTGGGCGCCGGTGTGGTTGAGGTCTTCGCGCTTGAGGTAGATGCGGGCATTGAGTTCGTCGGAGAGATTTTCGGCGTAGTAGAGGGGGCTGGGGCGGCCGACGTAGTGCTGATAATAATAATGCACCTGCCCCCAGAACTCCGGATCGAACCGCACCGCCTCGTAATCGGCTTTGAGATGCTCGAGGACGGGCATGAGGGTCTCGGGGACGTACCGACCGCCGTAGATGCCGAAATGCCCGAGATCATCGGGATCGTGGGGGGAGGGCTTGGGGATGTAGTATGTGTTTGTTGTGTTCATAGTCATGGCCTGTTGCGTTTTTGAGGTGATTATAACGAAAAATTAGAAATTAGAAATTAGAAATTAGAAATTTCGTCTCAGAAGCGGAAATAATCGGGAATTTTACGTCCCATAAGGAATCCGGGAAGAGCCCCATGCGGGAGGAGGAGATGGTTTCTTTTTCACAGGGGGGATTGTGGTGTTTTCTTTTGGATGTTTCCTGATTTCTTTTTCTTTTTTGATTCGTTGGATATTGGCGACGTGCTGGGTATAGGTTGTGGCGAAGTCATGTGTCCCTTTGGTATTGCGCACGAAGAACAGATAAGAAGTGCGGGCAGGGGCAAAGGCGGCATTGAGGGCGGCTTCGGTCACGCTGCTGATGGGCTCGGGGGGCAGCCCAGCATGGCGATAGGTGTTGTAGCGGCTGGCATCGGTACGGATACGCTCCGGGGTGACCGGGGTGTGGGCGTAGGGGCCGTAGTTGAGGGTCGCATCCAACTGGAGTTTCATGCCGCGTTTGAGGCGGTTGGTGATGACCGAGGCGATCCGGGGCATCTCTTCGGTGTGCCAGGTCTCCTTCTGGATGATGGAAGCGAGGATCAGGGTGCGCTTGAAGGTCGCGGGATCGTAGGAGATCATGTGACGATCGCACAGTTTCCGGAAGCGCTGTTTGGAGAGATAAGTCAGACAAAACATCGTCGCCATGGGGGTAGTGTGGTAGGGGACATCGTAGTGCCCGGCGAGGATGCCGCCGTCGGAGTAGGGGGAATATCGGTAGTAGGCGTTGAGGAGTTTTCCTTCACTCAGCAGTGTTTGTGATGCCAGTTTTTTAGCAAAAAGCTGGATCGTATCGCCACTGTACATCACGACCCGCCGGGTGGGCTCGCGGGCAGGATCGCGCAGTCGCTTGAAAAACG
>WFSU01000209.1 GCA_015485845.1 Nitratifractor sp.
CTGTTCCCCTCCATCACCAAAGACCTCAAACACGGTCGCGAAGAGCAGGCTTATGCCAACCTCGCACGGGCATTCTGGCTCATGGCCTTCGCCCTCGGTGCAGCGATGCTCGGGGGGATGCTGCTGGCTGAGCCGATCGTGTGGCTGCTGTTTGAACACGGGCATTTCACCCAGCACGACACTCTCATCACCGCCAACGTCCTGCGGATGTACATGATCGGGCTCATCCCCTTCGGGCTGACCAAACTCCTCTCCCTCTACCTCTATGCTTCCCACCGTCAAGCCAAAGCCGCCAAAATCGCCAGCCTCTCTCTGGCGGCCAATGTCCTTGCCTCCCTGAGTCTTATCAAACCGCTGGGCGTTGTGGGGCTGGCACTGGCCGGAAGTATTGGGGGATGGGTACTGTTTGTTCTAACCCTGCGTGAATTGGGTTGGGAGAGAATGGGAACCATCCTCCTCTCGAAGAAACTGCTCTACTGGACACTGGGAATGATCCTCTTCGCCGGGGTACTCTATGTGATCAATCTCCAGCTGATCGGATGGATCCGGTAGGCACGGTGATTCTGGAGGCAGGACTTCAGTCCTGCCTAACGGGACTGAAGTCCCTGCCCCTGATTAGATCCTTTACGAAAGATACGCGTCAATCGCTCCATTCAACCGAGCCAGTTCTTCACGGTACGGAGAGATATACCGCTCCAACAAATCGTATTTGCGGTAAAGCAACATCGTCAGGGTTTCCGAAACCACTTCATGCAGTCGTTGGGCACCAATCGAACCGGTCAACCCACGCAAATCGACACAGAGGATGCGCAACTGCTCATAGCGCATGTCCTGAATCAACTTTTCGAACACCACGTCGCTGTTACCGTAAAATTCCTGGAATTCGTTCAACACTTCCCGGTAAAGCAGTGTATTGTTCTGCATATTGCCGATCGCTTCTTGGGTTTCCAGCCCAACTTCTTCGGAGGAGACTTTATCTGCTGCTGTAGTGAGTGCATCCGGTCGCTGGCTTGTTTCCGGGAGGAAACGGGCAAACGCACTGTAGAGTTTGCCGATCTTCAATGGTTTGGCCAGGTAGCCGTTGGCGCCGGAGGCAAACATTTTGTCTACCTCATGCTCGGAAGCCAATGCCGTGAGGGTTACGACGGGGATGTTCCGGAAGCGCTCCTGTGCATGAATCTTCTGTGTCGCCGTAAAACCATCCATCACCGGCATACTGATATCCATCAGGATCATGTCCACCTGCTCACCCACATCATCCAGTCGCTCCAGTGCCTCCTGCCCGTTGTTGGCGATTGAGAGGGTCAGGCCTGCTTTGGCGAGCATCCCTTTGAGGACTTTCTGGTTGACGAGATTATCCTCGACGATCAACAGATGGGCACCGGCAAAACGGGCAAAATCCTCGAGTGTCACATCGGTACGGTTGGCAAAGTCCCCTCGATAGACCTCCGGAGTCTTCTCGGTCGATGCGGAAGTCTCCGGTATGGCTTCGACTGCGTGTTCGGCCTCCGGGTGGGCTAATTGTAATAATACATCAAGAATGTGCTGCTGGGTCAACGGCTTTTTCATCCGCACATCCGCCACCCCTTCGACCGGGATTGTCTCGGATGCATAGAGATTTTCGAGGCTGATGACCTGCAGGGGTGTCCGTCCACGGATCTCCTCGAGGCGTCGCCGATACGTCGCCTCGAGGAGGGTATTATCAATAGCCACGATGTCATAACGGGAAAAATCGGGCATCTGCGCCGCAAAAGACTCTGCCGACATCTCCGTGATGGTCATTTTGAAATAGTCCAGAAACCGATGCAGTGCTTTGAGGACATCGGGATTGCGATCGACGATCAGGATCCGCTGTCCCATAATCTCCTGATTCGTAAGGCGATACTGGCGGCGTTCGGCGGGACGCTCCCCTACCGGGAATGTCAAGACCATCTCGGTGGCGGAAGTTTCCCGACTCAACAGGGTCAATGCTCCCCCCATCAGCTCCAGCAATTCCCGGGCAACAAACAACCCAAGGCCAAGATACTTTTGTGTTGCTTCATCGTAATGGGCATCGAAAAGTGTCTCCTCCTCCGGCAAATCGGCATCAGCATAAAGCGTCACTTCGAGCCTCTGCCCCAGCTGTTTGTCCGAGCGTAAATGGGCTCCCAGGCGCACAACGCGACTCGGCGTATGGCACATCAAATGTTCGATCAGATTGGTCAGCACCTGCGCCATATGCAGCGAATCGGCTTCGAGCTGCCTCGGAACATCCCGGGCGACGTCAAAAACCAGCTCTTTGTCGCTGGCACGGCATGCATTGTGCAACGTCCCGGCGATTTCATGCAAGACGTTATTGATATCAAACGGTGCTCGTTGGATGGTCACTTTGTGGGCTTTGATCTGGAGAAATTTGATCAGATCACCGGTGATCCCGAGCAGCTCGTTTTCCCCGTCGATCACATGTTGGACATCCTCTCTGAGGCGACCATCTTCCGATTTCTCAGCCAGAGAACGGGTACGATTTACTGTCTCCTGCGCCAATGTATGTATGTTTTCTCCCATCTGAGCCAGGACGGTATGCTGCTTGATCTCGAGTGCTTTCTGACGCGCTTCGATCTGGGCATGCTCCCGCTTGATCCGTCGGAGCTGATCGGAGGAGAGAAACATGTAGAGTATTCCAATCAACGCAAGACCAAACAGGGCAATCCAGATCGTCTTTTCTTCTGTATCATTGGTTGAGACGTGTGAGGGAAGCACCGGAGGAAGTGCCTGCATCGGCGACGCTGGCTCTGACGGGGCAGTGTGTATCGTTTGTGCCGGGGGTGTCTTGTCTGGGAGCGGTGCCTGTTGCTCGATCACCACCGCTGCAGGAAATGACATGCGCAGCGTCAGATAAATTTCGGCAAATCGCTCGTCCGGGACAAATGGACCCACACGAAGAGCGGAGGTTTCTCCAAAAGATATCTGTTCGATGTGTGCCCGGTTTTTCTGCAGCAGGGTTTCCAGCCGGGCATCGTCAGTAAACAAGTGTTCCAGCCGAATGTGCACTGCCTGTGTCGTATTGGCCTCCTCTCCATACGCGACAACGATGTAGTTCACGATATTCTCAGCCCATACTCCGCTCCAGATCAGCAGAAACCCCCAGACTAATTTACCCATTGTTTTCTCCTTGTAAGGTGTCGATCGTTTCACCCATCCGTTCTTGATTCGCCTGAAAATTGGTTTGTTCTTGTGAAAGATAACGCAAATGTTTTCGCTGGTAGATCGAACTCGCTAAACCGACAAAAGCCAGTAGGAAGATCGCTGCCCAAGCCCAGTCAAGCGGTTGCATCCCTATTTGTGCATCTGCGGCGGTGGCAGACACATGAACCTTTTTCGGGGTTGCAGCCGTCGACGAGTGGTTCACAAAAAACATTTCCGGATAGCGTCGCTCAAGCGCCAGAACCAGCGCATTGCGTGCGGCAAGTGATCGAATTGGCTCTACGACCAGAGCCTGTACCTTTCCAAACGACCGTATGGTAAGTTTGACCCGGTACCGGGCGAAGAGAGAAGCAAGCGCTTCGTCCTGCTCCTGAGCCAGCAGCAACTTGAGTGAGGCTATCCGCACCGACTTAGCATCTCGGCTACCCGTCAGTACCAGCATTTCAGGGACTGTCCCCCCAAAACTCAGTGCAAACGACAGCATCCACAACCATAATATCCGCATGCGATCTCCTCTTTCCTCTCTCTTGTCCGAAACATACCCTATTATAATAATCTCTATTGTACAATAGGTTGTTTCAGGTCAACTTTAAATTCAAGGAGTTTCCATGTCCAAAGTCGTCAAAGTAATCGAAGTCCTCGCCCAATCAGAGAAGAGTTGGGAAGATGCCGCTGCCAAAGCGGTCAAAGCCGCCAGTAAATCGATCAAAAACATCAAATCGATCTATATCGTCGATATGAGTGCCAAAGTGGAAGGTGATGCCATCGTCAAATACCGCGTCAACGCCAAGATATCCTTTCTGATCGGCAAGAAAAAGTAACCTTCCATTTCACACTCCGCCCCACTTCCGGGGCCACTAATCTTCCCTGCGATATAATACCCGCAAATCTTACGCATCACAAGGTCATTTTCATGGTCATTTTCGACAGTGCCACCCGTACCAAACGTCCCTTCGAACCTATCCGTCCCAATCGTGCCGACATCTACGTCTGCGGCCCGACGGTCTACGACGATGCCCATCTCGGTCATGCCCGCAGTGCCCTGAGCTTCGATCTGCTCACTCGGACACTCCGAGCACTGGGCTATGACGTCACGCTGGCCAAAAACTTTACCGATGTCGATGACAAGATTCTCAAAAAGATGGAGGAGACCGGGCAGACCATACAGGAGATCACCGATTATTACATCGACCGCTACCTTGATGAGATGGGGCAGCTCGGTGTCCGACGCGCCGACATCGAACCCAAGGCGACCGAATCCCTCGACGCTATGCAAGCCATGATCCAGCGCCTCCTCGATACCGGTCATGCGTACCAGACGAGCAACGGCGATGTCTACTTTGACACCACCCGGGACGCCGAGTACGGTTCCCTCTCCCACCGTGCTAGTGACGAAGAGAGCCAGAGCCGCGTCGCACACGCCGACGAAAAACGCGATCCTAAAGACTTCGCCCTCTGGAAAGCGTGTGAAGGGGACGATCAAGTCTGCTTCGACCTCCCCTTCTCTTCCGGGCGCCCGGGGTGGCACATCGAATGCTCGGCGATGATCGAGAAACATTTCGAAGGGACACCGGAGTACAGCATCGACATCCATGGCGGCGGTGCCGATCTGTTGTTCCCCCACCATGAGAACGAAGCAGCGCAGAGCCGCTGTGCTACCGGGCATGCACTGGCCAAATACTGGATGCACAACGGTTTCGTGCAGATCGACGGGGAGAAGATGTCCAAGAGTCTGGGCAACAGTTTCTTCCTCAAGGACGCCCTCGCACAATACGACGGCGAAATCCTCCGCTACTATCTCATCGGGGTGCACTACCGCAACGACTTTAATTTCAACGAAGTGGATCTCCTCGCCGCCAAAAAGCGCCTCGATAAGCTCTACCGCCTCAAAAAACGCCTCATCCCCGGTACCCCCTCTCAGCCTGATCTGGCCTTCAAATCCGCCTTACTCGAAGCGATGAGCGATGACCTCAACATCTCTGAAGCCCTCGCCACCGTCGATGGAATGGTCAACGCTGCTAACGAAGCGCTCGATGCCGATCCGAAGAACAAAGCTTTGAAGAAAACAACCCTGGCAAATCTTGCCCTCATAGATGATGTGCTCGGTTTTGGCGGCAAAGACCCCTATGCCTACTTCCAACTCGGCCTGGCACCTGAGCTGATTGCCAAAGTCGAACGTCTCATCGCCGAACGGGCTACAGCCAAAAAATCCCGCGACTTTGCCCGTGCCGATGCCCTGCGGGATGAGCTTACTGCACTCGGAATTGCTATCATGGATACCGTTGAAGGAACCGTGTGGGAAAAAATTTAATTTTTTTTATATGATTTAATATTACTATAAGTCTCTTCTTGAT
>WFSU01000210.1 GCA_015485845.1 Nitratifractor sp.
ACTCCCGACCGGGTCATTCCCCTCACACCTCGTGGGATCCGTCTCCAGGATGTCGTCGCTCCCGAAACCTGGCGGCATGCCCGTGCGAAAGACAGGTTTTTTTCCCACCGCGACTTTTTTATTTACGCCAAATACTTCGCTCCGTGGCAATGGCATCTCGTGGTGCTCGAGAAAAAATCTGCTTACGAAACACTGGTCACCACCAACCGCAACATGATCATCCTCATCATCGCCCTGCTGATTCTGGTAATCCTCGTTTTTCTGCGGTGGATGATCCGTCGTATCATCGACAAACCCCTGGCCGGGATCATCGCCCATCTCCAGCAACTGGGAGAGGGAGACTACACGAGTCAACTGTATCTCCCCTGGTCCCGTGAGATCCATCAGCTCAGCGAAAAGATCAACGACATGAGTCACGCCATCGCCATCCGGGAAGAGAAACTCGCCTCCGAAAAACAGACAACGGAAAACATCCTCAACGCCCAGCAATCGATCGTCCTCGTGACCGATGGCGGTGACATCACGCGGGTCAATCGTGCCTTTTTCGATTTCTTCGATCAATACAAAAATTTCGAGCACTTCAAATCCCAGCATCAATGTATCTGTGAATTTTTCGAACCCACCGATGAAGAGGGGTACATCTACAACTACCTGGATCGTAGATGGATCGATGTCCTCCTCGAGCGGGACACCCCACAAAAAGTCAAAATATCGCAACAGGGAGAATCCCATATCTTCAGCATCTCCCTCCGGGTCTTCCCGGAAAGCAACCGGCAGCAATACGTCATCACCTTGACCGACATCAGCGAAATAGAGCAACACAAACGGGAGCTCGAACACAGCCGGGACACCCTGAACCGTCAGATGCACACCGATACACTCACCGGTCTCCCCAACCGGACACAACTCCTCGAAGACATTGCCCGGACTGAGACCGCTTCTCTCATCCTCATCGACATCAACCGCTTCAAGCAAATCAATGATTTCTTCGGACACGACGTCGGCGACACCGTGTTGGTTCAATTCAGCCGCAATCTTCAGAATTTCCCCCTGCTGGATCGCGGTTGTATCCTGTACCGGCTCTCCGGTGACGAATTCGGTCTCCTCAGCACATCCGATCTCTCACGGGAAGCACACGCCGATTTTGCTCAGCACCTGGCGCAACACCTCAACCGCCAGCACTACACGATCAGCGGAGAAGAGATCGCGTTCGGGGTCGCGATCGGGTACACCACTCAGGCCAGGGGCAGCGAAGTGATCATCCAGGCCGATCTCGCACTCAAGACCGCCAAAGAGACCAAAAAAGCCACCTCCGCCTACCAGGAGTCGCTCCTCTCCCGGGAAACGTACGCCGAAAACCTCACCTGGTTCCGACGTCTGAAGCGTGCCGTGGATTCCGATCGGATCGTCCCTCACTTCCAGATCATTCAAAGCACGGATCCCAATACACCCCCTCTCTACGAATCACTCGTACGGATGGTGTGCGAGGATGGCACCGTCATCGCGGCTTCCGCTTTTATCGATATCGCCAAGCAATCCTACCTGTACGGGAAACTTTCGGAGATCGTGGTCGCGAAAACGTTCCAGTACTTCGAACACCGTCCGTACCGGTTCTCGCTCAACCTCTCCACACTGGATCTATCCAATCCCCAGTTTGTCAGCTATCTGATTCGACAGATCGATGCACATGGCGTCGGAGAGCGCCTCATCATCGAGCTGGTGGAGTCGGAGAAGGTGCAGGACTACGATGCTGTTGCGGACTTCATCACCCGCTTGCGGCAGTATGGGTGTACCTTTGCCCTGGATGATTTCGGCTCCGGCTTTTCCAACTTTACCCACGCCTTTTCGCTGCACATCGATTACCTCAAAATTGACGGATCCTTGATCGAGAACATTGTCACCGACCCCACCTCCCGCATTCTGGTCGAAGCGATCGTCGCCTTTGCCCGGAAACTCAACATGCAGACCATCGCCGAATTTGTCTCCGATGCCGCCATCGAGACTCAGGTACGCGCAATGGGGATCGATTACCAGCAGGGCTACTACACTGGCCGTCCGCAACCGACCCTCGACGGAGACGGATCCTATGTCGAATAGACAACCCTACATTGCCCTCCTCGTCAGTATCCTGATTCTCCTCGTGTTCGGGACGCTTTTCCTCACCCACTTGCAGGAAACGGAAATCCGCAAGGCGACCACCGCCATCCCCGAACGTTTCGCCCGCGCTTTCGCAGTGGCCACCCGGACGGAAGTCGACGATTGTGAAAAAACACTGAAGGCGATCGCCGCACAGGCACCGATCCAGGCCGCCTGGCTTGCCCGGGACAAAAAGGCACTCTCCCGCCAGCTTCTCCCCCTTCTCCCTTTTGAGCGACGCCCCGCATCCGAGATCCGTTTCACCTTTCTCACGCTTGACGGTTCCGTCTTTTTTCACACCGGCCGGGAAGAGAGTCGTACCGCTCCATCGGAGAACCTTGCCTGGCTCAAAGCACGCGATCACCATGCACTCGCCTGGCACCTCGAGCTCGACCGGCAGAAGCGGTATCGCCTCTCTGTCGTCCTGCCGTGGTACCGACAGGGCAAGCTGCTGGGCTATCTCCAGTGTCACCGCTCCCTGTACCCTCTGGTCTCCCGACTGGCCCGGGTGCTCCAGCTCCGGATCTACTTCGCCCTGGACAAAAAACAGATTGCCGACGCGCCTGCCGCTGTCCGGGAAGACGTGCAATACAGCCGACAGACCCTGCACCATGTGATTGCCTTCAGCACCTACAGCATCCCCGACGTGATCGAGGCGATCCTCGAAGGGACGTTTCATGCCAACACGTTCACCTTTCTTGGCAGGCGCTACGCCGCCTCCACCCTGCCGATCCCGGAGCTCGGCTCCAGCCAATGGGTGCTGCTGAGTGATGTCTCCCTGATCGCATCACTCCATCAGACACTGAGCCGGACTTTTCTGATCTTTCTGGGGCTCCTGGGACTCTCCCTCGCTCTCCCCATCGCCCTCATCTTCCGCCGGAGCGAACACCGGTACCAATCGTTGATCTCCGATTTGAAAGCACGTGAACACGAGCTTCATGCATCAAGCCTCCGCTTCAAAAAACTCTTCGACATCCAGAAAAGCCTTGTGGTGGTAACCGATGCTTATACGCCACGGATGGGCAACCAGGCGCTGCTGAAATTTTTCGGGCTGCGGGATTTGGAGGAACTCACCGCCGGGGGGCACGCCCTGTGTGACCGTTTTATTCGGGATGAGGGGCTGTTTCATACCCGGAATCTCCCCCAAGGCGCCGACTGGATCAAAGAGATCCAGAAACTCCCCAGAGAGAAGCGGATCGTTGGAATGGAGGATCGCTACGGGGATCTCCACGTCTTCACCGTCAACATCAGCCAGGCAGACAGTGGAGAATTCATCGTCGTATTTGCCGACATCAGCGCCACCGCCGAAGCGCAGAATCAGCTCAAATACAAAGTGTTCCATGACCCGCTGACCGGAGTCAACAACCGGGAGTTCTTCGAAAAAAATATCCGCAACATCATCGAGAGAACGCCCACAGGTCAGCTCGGGGTTCTCCTCTGCGATGCCGACGATTTCAAACAGATCAACGATACCTGGGGGCACCTTGTCGGAGATACGGTTCTCAAGGAGCTCGCCACGACCCTCCGGCAATCCCTCCGAAAAGAGGATTACGTCATCCGATGGGGCGGAGAAGAGTTCGTCGTCCTGATCCAGACACGTAACCCCGGTTCGCTCACCCAGACGGCTAACCACCTGCGTCAGGCAATTGAAGAGCATTTCGCTCCGACCCCCCGGCACGTCACGTGCAGTTTCGGCGGCACCCTCTACCGTCCGGAAGATGCGTCGGTCATGGATGCGGTCGAACGCGCCGACCGTGCCCTCTACCGGGCCAAAGAGAGCGGGAAAAACACCGTCGTCATCGCCTGAGAATATCGAACCCCATCACCATCCCGAATAACACCGGCAAGTGGATGAGGTAAATCACCAGTGCGTGCCGTCCGAGGAAGGCCAGCACAGTATTGGCACGGGTTTGTGCCGAGAGAAAGGGGGTAGAAAAGAATGGACGGTACCACCCCGTCCCGTAGACACCTATCCCGATCAATACCGCTGCCATCCAGGGGAAAAATCGGGCGAGGTCTTCGGTACGGTGTGGCAGATGGAGCGGGTGATAGACGGCGAGGAAAAACTGATGCTGGAGTCCGGTGAGCCAACCGGTGTATGAACCCCAGAGAATCGCCACCGCTGTGAGCAAAGCCAGCCACGGTACCCGGACAAAGACCAATCCCACGAGCGACGCGACAAAGATCAAATGGAGAATCCCGAAGAAAACCCAGGCATGGGGCGCCTGAATGTACGTCGCCACCGTTACCACGACCGAAGCACCCCCGAGAATCATCGCCCGGCGCCGTACCTTGTCCCAGCGTATCCGGGGTGTATGGACGATCCCGAGGCTCACGCCGACACTGACCAAAAAGATCGAGACAATCACATACCGGAAATAGACCCAGAACGGATCATACACCACCGAGAAATCTACCATGCGAAAAAAGGCCAGATCGTAGGCAAAATGGAAGACGATCATCATCACAATCGCCCACCCCCGGAAGACATCGAGACCAACGAGACGTCTTCCTCCTTCGTCTCCGCTACGCGTGGAAGCCATAGAAACCCGGGAAGAGAACAATGGAGGCAAGCACCAGAACCTGCAGGATGATGAACGGGATCACCCCTTTGTAAATATCGGTGGTCTTGACCCCCGGCGGAGCGACCCCTTTGAGGTAAAAGAGGCTGAACCCAAACGGCGGGGTGAGGAACGAGGTCTGAAGATTGAGCGCAATGAGGATTGCAAACCAGAGGGGATCGATCCCGATCGTCTGAGAGATCGGCAGGAGAATCGGGACGACGATGTAGGAGATTTCGATGAAGTCGATGAAGAAGCCCAAAAACATGATGATGAGCATCGTCAGGATCAAAAAGCCCCACTTCTCACCCGGCAGCGTCGTCATAAAATGCTCGACGATCTCATCGGCACCGCTGTAGATAAACACCATCGAAAACGCCGTCGCCCCGATGAGGATCGCAAACACCATTGCCGTGGTCTTGACCGTCTCGAGGGAGGCATCCCGCACCATGGTATAGCTGAGTTTGCGGTACATAAACGCCAGGATCATACTCCCCAGTGCCCCCAGAGAGGCTGACTCAGTCGGGGTAGCAATCCCGGCAAAGATGGAACCCAGTACGAGAACGATGAGGGTCAGCGGGGGGATGATAGAGAGGAGGGCGCGTTTGATGTTGCTGGCGCGGGATCGGGTCATATCGATCTTCATAGCCGGCGCCGCTTCCTTGTCAAGAAACGCCACGATGAGAATGTAAACGATGTAGACCCCCACCAGCATGAGGCCAGGTATCACGGCCGCTTTGAACAGATCTCCTACGGGGAGTTGAAACACATCGGCCAGGACGATCAGGACAATCGAAGGGGGGATGATCTGCCCCAGTGTCCCGGCTGCACAGATCGTGCCGGTACTGATGGTTTTCTTGTAGCCGTTCTGGAGCATGACCGGTAGGGAAATCACCCCCATCGCCACAACCGAAGCCCCCACGACACCGGTCGAGGCAGCCAGCAGTGCCCCGATGAGCACTGTCGAGATCGCCAGTCCGCCCCGTACTTTGCCAAAAAGCGTCCCCATCGACTCGAGCATCCGCTCCGCCAGTTCCGATTTCTGGAGGATGATCCCCATGAAGATAAAGAGCGGCACGGCCATGAGGATTTTGTTGGTCATGATCGCATAGATCCGAAAAGGCATCATGCTGAACATCGAGAGGAACTCATCCCAGAACTCCATCAACGTCCCGCCGTCAGGAATGATTTCGATCCACGCCGCTCCGAGACCGAAGTAAATCGCCACCGCTCCAAACGTAAACGCAACTGGAAAGCCCAATACCAGCAGCAGCAACGCCGCCCCAAACATCACCAATCCGATCATATCATCTCCTCCTCATCTACCAATATCGGCTCGAGGCCGCGCAAGACGTTGATATGGTGGATGATGTAGTTGATCGCCGCAAAGACCAGAAAGATGAAGGCGATCGTAATCTGCACTTTGATCAGCCAGCGATAATGCAATCCGCCGGGATCTTCACTGATCTCGTGGGTGGTGTAAGCATCCATGACAAATTCGTACGAGCCATTGATGACCAACAGCGCCAGCGGCAGGAGGAAGAGAATCGTCCCGACGATATTGATCCACGCTTTTTTGCGTTCGCTGAGGCGATCGTAGACGAAGTCCACCCGCACGTGGGCATTGTGCCGGAGAGCGTAGCCGGTGCCGTAGAGGATGATCACCGCAAAGAGATGCCACTCCACCTCTTGCATCCCAATAGAGCTATTGTGAAACACATACCGCAT
This sequence comes from Nitratifractor sp., assembly GCA_015485845.1. GTDB lineage: Bacteria > Campylobacterota > Campylobacteria > Campylobacterales > Sulfurovaceae > S017-3. The sequence goes on from WFSU01000210.1 coordinate 6,426, forward strand.
CATCACATCAAACGCCACATTGAGGATCATCACGATCAATAGCACCCCGGTGACGTAGCCAACGGCATCGATGATTTTATCCATCCATTTTTCGATTGAGAGCAACAAAGAGAATCCTTTGGGGATATAGTTTGGGTCTATTCAGTGCATTGGTATATCGGTGAGGGGTTCATCGACATACGAACGGACTGGGTTCTGATGTGTTACGTGTTATGCGCTGCGCGTTACGCAAACGAGCACAACACCCTACACGAAATTACGACATTATGCATTCCCACGCAGGAGCGTGAGAACGAGGCAAGAGACCAAGCATAACACTTAGCACTTAACGCGTAACACGTCCCCGAAGGGGAAAATCTACTTCGCCAGTTCCTCATTAAGCTTGAGGTAACCGCCCTGCATCATCATCGTCCATTCACGTGCTTTTTTCATGTACGCTTCGTAGTCAGTGTAGATCTCTTTGAATTTTGCATTCTTGGCCGCGTAACCTGCATACACTTCATCCGCAGCTTTTTTGAGTGCTTTGATAACAGCAGGAGGGAAAGTGCGTACCTTGATATTCGGGTAGTCTTTTTTCATTTTTGCCCAGGCATCGACGGATGCGGCAAAGTTTTCGACATACATATCAAATGACGCAGCTTTCATCGCCGTTTCGAGAATTACCTGATAGTTTTTAGGCAACTTGTCAAACGCTTTTTTATTGACCATGAACTGCATCTCGGATGCAGGCTCGTGCCAACCGGTGTAGTAATAAGGGGCGACTTTGTAGAAGCCCATCTTGATATCCATTCCGGGCCCGACCCACTCAAGCGCATCGATGGTACCACGATCGAGAGACGTGTAAAGCTCACCGGCAGGGATATTGGTGACGTTGACGCCGAGTTTGGCCATTACTTCTCCAGCCAGACCCGGGATACGCATCTTCAGACCTTTGAGGTCAGCGGGGGTTTTGATCTCTTTACGGAACCAACCACCCATCTGGTTACCGGTGTTCCCGCCGGGGTAGTTGTAGACACCGAACTTGTCATACACCTCTTTCATGTACTTTTTGCCGTTGCCGTAATAAAACCATGCATATTGCTCCGAAGGGGTCATCCCGAAAGGAACGGTCGTAAACCAAACCGTGTTGATATCTTTCCCTTTCCAGTAATAGGAACCGCTGTGCCCCATCTGATATTGGCCGCCTTTGACCATGTCGAGGATGCCCAGAGGCGCTTTATGCTTCTCTTTTCCTTCGACTTTAATGATGAATTTCCCATCCGTCATCTCTTTGACCAGTGCCGCCACTTTGGCTGGAGGAGACGCCAGAGGGGTGAGCGTAGAAGGCCAGGTTTCGGCCAGCTTCCATTTGATCTTTTTGGCCGCCAGAGGGGTTGCCATGAGGGCGACTGCACCGAGCAGTGCTGCTACCTTAATCGTTTTGTTCATGTGTTCTCCTTTGAAATGGTTACGGGACATTGTAGCCCAAGGTGCCTTAAACACGCTCAAGTTTTGAAACAAATATACAATTTTGTTTCGGCTGCTGTTACCCTGGGGAAATGGAAATTTTTAACACTCAAGGCGCGTGCTATGGATTGTGCATTCAGGATTTGGCTTCAGATCCCTTAAATATGTGATAAAATATGCGCATGAAACAATCAACAGCATTCACGATATTGCAATCGGGTCACAATGTCTTCCTGACCGGTTCGGCCGGTACGGGCAAAACCCATCTCCTGCGACGCTACATCCGTTATCTTCGCGAGCGGAAAGTCTACCCCACCGTCGTCGCGCCCACGGGCATAGCCGCCTCGCACCTCAAGGGACAGACGATCCACTCGACCTTCGCTCTCGGTATCTACGACGGAGTGGTGGACAATGATTATGTGGAGCGGTTGTTGGAAAAGAAATATCTCAAATCCCGCTTCAAAAAACTCCAGATCCTGATCATCGATGAAATCTCCATGGTCTCACCGGAGCTCTTCACCTCGATGGACAAGATACTCAAGGCCTTCAAGAGAAATGCCCTGCCGTTTGGTGGAATACAGGTGGTGATATCCGGCGATTTTTTTCAGTTGCCGCCCGTCAGCAGAGAGCCCGGCAACAAGCGGTTTGCATGGCAGGCAGCGGTTTGGAAAGAGCTGGATCTCAAGAGTTGTTACCTGCAGGAGAAATATCGACAAGCCGACATGAGGCTCATCACACTTCTCGATGAGATTCGCATGGCCGGGATTTCACCCGTTTCGCAAGAGCACTTGCACAACGCCATGCACACAGCGCTCACGGTCAGCTTCACTCCCACGAAACTCTACACACACAATATCGATGTCGATCGCATCAACAACGAAGAGTTGCGCAAGCTCCCCACCGCACCCCGCGAGTACCGTTTTACCTCGGAAGGGAGCGAAAAAAATGTAGAGAGGATCTTCAAAACCTCACTGGTATTACCGGTGCTTGTGCTCAAAAAAGATGCTGTTGTCCTCTTCATCAAAAACAATACGGAACTCGGCTATGTCAACGGAACGACGGGTGTCGTCACGGGGTTTGATGGAGATATGCCCCTCGTCCAGACCACACACGGTGCGACCATCCGTGTCCATCCCGAGGAGTGGAGTCTGGAAAATGAGCGCGGGGAGAGTCTCGCGACGGTGACGCAGCTACCCCTCCGCCTCGCATGGGCGATGACGATCCACAAATCCCAGGGAATGACCCTCGATGCCGCCGAGATCGACCTCTCCAAGACTTTCGAGACCGGCCAGGGATACGTCGCTCTCTCCCGCCTCAAGAGCCTCGACGGGCTGCGCCTGATGGGGCTGAATGACATGGCACTCCGCGTCGATCCCCTCAGCCTGCGCATCGACGCCCCCATCCAAAACGCCTCGAAGCGTGCCGAGGAAGAGGTGGCCGCTTTCAGCGAAGCGGAGCTGGAGAAACAGGCGATGGATCATATCCGATCCCTCGGGGGTTTGACCGACATCGTCAAGATCGAGAAGGAGAAAAAGCGCATACACTCCGGCAAACCCAGGCAAAAGAGCACCACCCCAACCCACCTCCAAACCAAAGCCCTGATCGAAGCAAGCGCCACCATCCAGGCAATGGCAGAAGCACGCGGGATGACCGAGGGGACGATCATCAACCACCTCGCCAAAATCAGAGAAGAGGATCCCGATTGCGGCCTCGACAAATTCAAACCAGAAGCCGAACTACTTCAGGCGATCGAGGAGGTATACCTAGCTGTCAAAGCGAGAAACAACCCCGATGATTTCAGCGAGAATGGCATGATGCGCCTGAAGCCATTGTACGAGATGATGGATGGGCGTGTCAGTTATGATATGTTGCGGCTTGCTATGCTTTTTGTTGACACAAAAGAAGAAGACAACTCTGAGGTAATCATATTTTAATGTTAGATCGTATTGGCTCATAGCTTCCCTGTCCACTTTGACCGCCACGTCAGTATCACTGAACACATCCGCAGAATGGATTTACATTATTTTGTATCTTTACTAATAATAAGCTATAATAAAAATAAATAATAAACCAGAGAGGCGCAGGAAACATGCCAACCAATCAAACCATCCAAACCATCCGCAACGAGATCCACAAAGTCGTCGTCGGCCATGAAACGCTGGTCGAGGGGATGATCATCGCCTTGCTCAGCGGGGGACATTTGCTCGTCGAAGGGGTGCCCGGTGTCGCCAAGACGACAGCCGTAAAGGCGCTTGCTGACGTGCTCGGCTTTGACTTCAAGCGGGTGCAGTTCACCCCCGACCTCCTCCCGGCCGACATCACCGGGAGCGAAGTGCTCGACATGCAGAGTGGGGCGTTTAACCTCAAGCATGGGCCGGTCTTTACCCACCTGCTGCTGGCCGACGAAATCAACCGCGCCGGTGCCAAAGTCCAGTCCGCCCTCCTCGAAGCGATGGCCGAACGGCAGGTGACCATCGGAGAGACGACCCATCCGCTCCCCCAGCCTTTTATGGTGCTCGCCACCGCCAATCCGCTCGATCAGGAAGGCACCTACGAACTCCCCGAAGCCTCGCTGGATCGTTTCATGCTCAAACTCCACGTGGGATACAACACCCCCGAAGAGGAGTTCGAGATCGTAATGCGGGTGGCACAAAAGGGCTTCGAGACCCTCACCCAAATCGTCGATACAGAGACCTTCAAAACACTCCAGGAAGCCGCCCACGCCATCCACATCGACGATGTCCTCACCCGCTACCTGCTCCAGATCGTCGGGGCGACACGCGATCCGGCTGCGTTTGGGATGCCGGAGCTGAGCGAGGCGATCGTGTTTGGTGCCAGTCCCCGTGGGAGCATCGACCTGTTCAAGG
>WFSU01000211.1 GCA_015485845.1 Nitratifractor sp.
CGGATGCTTATCCTTATACTTCTCATAGATCCACCGCTCCACATCATCCCGCACCCCATTGTGATTAACATCCACCCCCAACAAGGTAGCATCATTCGCCGCAGGATCCGGCTCCGGCGGCAATCGGTGGCCGTTGACCTCCCAGTAAATGTTCAGTTGGACTGTGTTTGAGAGGGTCGTGCCCACTTTGGCCTGCACGGTGACGTTGGTGTCTTTGAGAGCCGTGAGGGTGTGGCCGTGGATGGTGACGGCATTGCTGGGAGTGATGATCCAGGTGATACCGCTGGTGAGGGGTTTGGTACTCTTGTCTGAGTAGGTGGCCGTGAGGGTGAGCGTGGTGTTGTGGTCTTTGTTGAGGGTGGTGGCACCCGAAGTGAGCTTCAGAGCGCTCAGACGCACCGTCGGTGTGGTGGTGTTGTCCTCGGGAGTCGTATTTGTATCCGTCGGAACCTCCGGCGCAGGCACCAGATCATGTTCGGAATCCACCCCGTCGCTGCCGCCGCAACCACCGAGCGCAACCAGAGAGAGCAAAACCAGAACCAAAGCTTTAACCAACGAGAAACGAAACATGAGAAATATGAGCAACTCCTTGTTTCATCGTCCCACCTCCCGGAGGGAACGCAAACTCAACACTCATAAAACAACCGATATGCGTTCCCACGCAGGAGCGTGGGAACGAGGACGATAGTCAGGAATTAGAGTCCATACACGATAACGATATCGCCTTTGTAAACCGCGACTTTCTTGACAAATTTTGCGGTGAAGGATGAATCCATCTGATGGATCGGAATATCGCCGAAGACTTTAGAGACGATCGAACCGATCGCTTTTCGGGTGCTTTTGCTGACATATTTGGAGAGAGAAGTGTTACCAAACTGGATCGCGCCGGGACGAATGTCAGTCAGAAAAATCTGTTTGGTTTCCGGATCGTAGCGCAAGCCGCAGGAAGCGGCAAGCGTCCCATCCACCCCTTCCGGGATCTCAAACGTCGTCAAGCCAAATTGGGTCACCAGAGCGACCCGGTTGTCATTGGCCGCCGGATGAATCGCCGCTCGAGTGATCGCAAACGAACCAAACGTAGAACGGCGTTTGATCGGGGTGACTTTGAGGAGTTCAGTATTGATCTTCTCGGTCGGGATTTTAGACGTGTAGCTCAACAACCCGGCATCCGGGCCCGCCCCGCTGCAACCGCTGAAGGCAAAGAGGGAAACAATAAACAATGCGGATACCAATATACGTCGGGTCATTCCACTCTCCAGAAAATTTCCGCCATTATACCCAAAAATGGGTAAAGAGCGCCTCATGATGACTGAAGTCGCTTCTCCTTCAATACATAATGCTCCCCACACATCCCAGCTATCTCTCCGTCGTGGGTCACAACAAAGAGTGCCCCTTCCCGCTTGCGGATGTACTCCTGCATCACTTCCATCACGAGGATGGCTGTTTGCTTGTCAAGATTGCCCGTCGGCTCGTCAGCAAAGATCAGGCGGGGCTGCTTGGCCAGCACACGCGCCAATGAGACCCGCTGCTGCTGCCCGCCGGAGAGCTCCCCTACCTTCTGATCGATCACCCCGTCGATCTCCAACCGCTCCTGCAACCACGGATCGAGTTCCGTCCCCGCCAGTTGTGTCGCCGCCTCGATGTTCTGCCGTCCTGTCATCCCCTTGAACAGGTAATGCGTCTGAAACACAATTCCCAGCTCCGTCCGGCGAAACATCTCCCGTTCCGCCTCGCTCATCGCATAAACATCCTCTCCGAGAATCTCCACATGCCCGCTCAGGGGAGGAAGAAACCCAGCCAGCGTATGCAGCAGCGTCGATTTACCGCTCCCGCTCCGCCCCTGCACCGCCACGCTCTCCCCGGCATGGAGGGTAAGGCTGACATCCTCATACAAAGGGTAATCGAATGCATGGGCAAGATTGGCGGCTTGAAGAAGGGGTTGGGACATTACGGTGAACCTTGAGTAAATTGAATATAAGAGTAATTGTAAGAGGGTTTGGTTAATGGGGGGCTGAGTAAATTAGGAATTAGGAGTGAGGAGTGAGGAATTTTGGTATGTATTGCGATGCAATACTTTCGTTAAAAGTGTCGTGTAGGTCGGGGTGCCCCCACCCCGACATGAAGGTTATCATTGTTCCATGAACCATTTCCGATATGTAGCCTAATGTCGGGATAGGGGTATCCCGACCTACGGAAATTGAAATCACCTGCGATTGTTTCGTTTAACAGTAATAAAGTTTTCGATTTGCTGTAGATGTGAGGGTTGTTGAGAGGGAGCATACGTCAGTATGTGACCGAACAATCCCCCTCAAAGATGATAACTTTTAATAGTAAAGTTTTCGATTTGCTGTAGATGTGGAGGTTGTTGCGAAGGAGCCTGCTCAAAGCAGGTGACTGAGCCAACTCCTCCGCAGATGCAGTAAAGCGGGAACTTTACGCCATTTGCTTGGCTACTTCGGCGGCGAAATCTTCCTCTTCTACCTCGATCCCCTCACCCACCTCAAGACGGGTAAAGGTCACGATCTCAGCTTTGCCGCCTGATTTCTCAGCGAAATACTCACCGACGGTTTTGCTGTCGTCCATGACAAATTTCTGATCGAGGAGGCACTGCTCTTGATCGAGGGTGGTGTTGTCCGAGATGAAACGGTCGAGTTTGCCCGGGAGGATGCGATCCCAGATTTTCTCGGGCTTGCCTTCGGCTTTGAGCTCTTCTTTGAGTGCGGCTTCGGCTTCGGCCAATACAACGTCAGTCAGCTGAGCACGTGAGACGTACTGGGGAACATTTTTGAGTGTTTTACCGAGGCGTTCGAGTTCTTCGTTCTCTTTTTTGATCGCTTCGATGCGCCCTTTGGTCTCAGCTTCGACGTACTCAGGATCGAAATCTTTGTAGGTCAGAGACTTGGGTGCCATCGCCGCTGCGTGCATGGCGATTTCGCGCAGGATGGGGGTCACTTTTTCTGCCGTTTCGGCATCGTCACACTTGGCGGCGATGATGACACCGTTTTGAGCGTTGGAGTGGACGTAGCCGCTTACGGCTGTTGTGGCATTTCCCTCGATCAGGGCTGAACGGCGTACGACGAGGTTTTCACCGATGGTGGCAATCTGAAGAGAGAGGAACTCGCTGAAATCCTGCCCGTCGATCTTGGAGGCATTGATCGCCTCGGCATCGGCCAAATCGTTAGCAAAAGCGTGCTCGACGACGGTGTTCATCAAGTCTTTGAACTTATCGTTTTGAGCGACGAAGTCAGTCTGAGAGTTGATCTCGACGATGACCGCTTTAGAACCGTCCACTTTGACACCGATGGCACCTTCAGCAGCCGTTTTGCTGGCCTTTTTGGCCGCAGCGCCGATTCCTTGATCGCGCAACCACTCGACGGCTTTGTCCATGTCACCGTCGCTGGCTGTGAGGGCTTTTTTGCAGTCCATCATCCCCGCATCGGTCATTTCGCGCAGTTTTTTGATATCTTTGGGTCCAAAGTTTGCCATGATTACGCCTCCGCCAATTCTTTTGCGTGTGCTACGGACTCTTTGAAGTCACCTTTGAAGCTGTACTTCTCTTCCATGACTTGGATTTGCTCATCGGTCATGTTGGCCACATCAGCAAAGGTGTGGAATCCCTCACTGTTGAGTTTGCCCTGATAGACTTTGCCGATCCCTTTGATTTTGGTCAGGTCGTCGCCTTTGGCTTCTGTTTTGGGTGTAGCTTCTTTTTTGGCAGCTGCTTTTTCGGCAGCCGGAGCTTCTGCTTTTTTCTCGGCAGGAGCGGCTTTTTCTTCGGCTTTAGCCTCTTCGACCAACTTCTGCACTTCGGCAGCATCGACGTTGGCTTCAGCAGCGGCGGCAGCGATATCACTGCCCTCACCGGCAACTTCTTCAGCGGCTTCACCGTGCTGCTCGGCGTAGATCGCTTTTCCTTCGATGATCGCGTCGGCCATTTCACGGCAGAAGAGGTTGATCGAACGGATCGCATCGTCGTTGCCGGGGATGGGGTAGTCGATCAGATCCGGGTCACAGTTGGTATCGAGAGGCGCGATGACGGGCATCCCCATGCGACGGGCTTCGTTGACGGCGATGCTCTCTTTGACGGCGTCGACGACGAACATCATATCAGGGAGTTTTTTCATGTGGCGGTACCCCTCGAGGTAGCTCATGAGTTTCTCTTTTTTACGACGAAGCATGAGGGCTTCTTTTTTGGTCAGGAGTTCGATCTGGCCGTTCTCTTCCATCTGCTCGATGATCTCGAGCTTGCGAATGGACTTTTTGATGGTGGGGTAGTTGGTGAGCATGCCGCCGAGCCAGCGAGTAGCGACATACGGCATACCGGCACGCTCAGCATGCTCTTTCACCGCAGTGCGTGCCTGCTTTTTGGTTCCGACGAAGACGATGGTCTTGCCCTCGGCAGCAGCGTCACGGACGACGTTGTAGGTGTATTTGAAGTAACGGAGAGTTTTTTGAAGGTCGATGATGTAGATGTTTTTGCGTTCACCGAAGATGAACTTTTTCATTTTGGGGTTCCAGCGACGTGTCTGGTGTCCGAAGTGCATTCCGCACTCGAGAAGGTCTTTCATAGTTACCATAATTTGCTCCTTGGTATAGCATATCAATAAAAGCAAGACATACATCAAGCTTCAACGTGGGTTTGCGCCTCTGCAGTCCTCAACACTCCGCCAAATGCTTCGTGCAACCGTTCAAGGAATAACTGCATGTGAATTTTCCGTTACCCCGCCGCAGCAGAATAAGGAACGCGATTTTAGCGAAAGATGGATTATAAAATGTTGAAAAGGATTACGGCCACCACACCGTCGGCAGATGCGCCGTATGCACCACGCCGGAGATGTCGAGTGTCAGGGCAACGCTGGCGTGGATCGCCAGACCGCCGAGGATGGAGCGGGAGCGGATCGCCAGCACCCCGAGTAGTACCCCGAAGAGGATCGCCCCCATCGCCTCCGGCCAGAGCTTGGGGAGGTGGATCATGGTATAAGGCACCACCATTACTGCAATCGCACTGCTCCCCATCGGCACCCGCAGCCCCTGGAGGATAAACCCCCGGAAGAAAAACTCCAGCGCCACAAATTGCGCCATGTAGAGCCCTTCCCATGCCAGCCAATCCAGCCAGCTGCGATGCGAGAGCTTGTAAAATGGGTAATAGTGAAGGAAACTGGGGCTGAAATGGGCAAAAATCGAGAGAAACACGATGAAGAAGAGGACAAACCCGGCATAGAGGCGCCAATGCACACCGGCATCCCCCACCTGCCAGCCAAATGCCGAAAGCGGTTGACGCAAACCGAATTTTACGATCCCCATCGGGACGGCGAGAAACAGCACAAGATGCCACGCCGCCCACCACACATGCGTCCAGAGCTCGGCGAACGGACTGTGACGGATCGCCCGGTACCACGCATGGTGTTCAATCCCAAACAGCGATTCGGCCAGCTTCACCGTGTGATAAAAAGCGCTGGTGTACTTGAGATAGTGGATAGCAAAGAGGATAACCGCCGCCGAAATGAGTACCGTCCAAATCTGCCGACGAAAATCTCGAATATCCCGACCGTGACGCTCACGAGCCGCTTCACAGTCAATGGCATCAAAAAGGGCAAGAAGTCGTCGGAGCATAGTACCTCATCGTGTGGGTCTGTTCCGACATTATAACATGGTTGGCATATCAGTGACAATCACTCTCGTTGTATGTCACTCCATCAATCACCAGATTACCTTCTTGATCTTGACCGACGGAGTGAGTGCCACATCCCTCTTTTTCGCTGCAGGATTTCATGTTGCAACCGTTGATTTCATACGTTCCGCTTTCCATGCCTTGATAGCAGCCGGAAACGGATGTCCACAAGTCTTTGCGCCACTGTCCTTGACCATCAAAGCAGTACCATTCAGTGGCTGATTTGACCGATTGGTAACATCCGGTGAGATCCGCTGTCGTGTACTGCCTCTGGCACGTACCGCCTCCACCGGCACCATCCCCGCATCCCATCATTACAAATGCAATGCTTCCTGTTACGATTCCCTTGAGTATCCGATTCATTTTTTCTCCTTTCTTGTCGTTGCTGCTTTGGAGCAGACGCCACGCACCGTTTCCACGCCGCTTCGCTGGCTTTTAGGTTTGGATAGTTTCCAAAACGCGGCACCCCGATCTCTTCGCACAGCTGCATCGTCCGGAAACACCCGGTGTAGCGTCCGGCCACTTTCCGGAGGTAGCAGACGTTTTCTCCTCCCGGATCATCCTTGTACGCGCCATCATTCATGCGGGGGATTTCCAGCGGGCAGGCGAAAGGTTCACCTCGGATAAACGCCCGTCCGTCTCGGGCACGCAGCAGGAGGTCAGGACGGGTGGCGTTCCCCTCTTCGCTGCGAAAAAGCCAGAGGTCATGAACCCGAACGGCAAAATCCTTCCGCACCTCAAACGTCCCCCCGTCACACTCTACCCCACACTCCTCTGAACCATGTGCATCGCGTCGGCAAAAAACATCATTGTTGTACATTTTTGTGCTTCCGAGAATGTAACCGATCGTGATGGCATGGGTCTCGTCCCGGTCGGGGAAATAATAGATCTCAAGATTCTTCAGTTCCCGTTTGCCGATAGCCTTGCCTTCATGCGAAGTCTCCACCACCATCCCCGCCGTCGGATAGCGGTAGCACTGCGTCGTAACGGCGGCGGGGCTCCATGTGGCGGTGAGGAGGGTGAGTATCAGCAGAGTTCGTTTCATGGGTAATCCTTGTGTTTTTTATCTTCGTTCCAATGCTACTGGTTCCATAATCTCCCGATATGGAACCAGTGAGCTTCGTAACGAGTCAATTATACG
>WFSU01000212.1 GCA_015485845.1 Nitratifractor sp.
GAAGTTGCACCAAATGGGTGAAAGAATTTGGGGTGGGCTTCTTCCTCTTAGGTACCTAATTATAGGGCAATTGTGGTTATTCTGTGATTGGGTATGGATTTTTTAGGGATGATGGAGATGAGAGAAAGCAACTCAAAACTTGGTATAATACACCAAAGTCACAAAGGAGAGCTCATGAACCTCAAAGAGATCGAAAGAGAAGCGCTTTATCTTGCAGAGAGTGAACGGGCAATGCTGGCACAAAAGCTTCTCATCAGTCTGGATACCCCTCATGAAGCAGAAATGGAACAAGAGTGGCTTGCGACTGCACGACAGCGTGCCAGGGATTTGGACGCAGGAAGGGTGCAGCCGGTACCGGCCGAAGAGGTCAGACGCAAAGCGATGACGCTCCTGCGATGACATACGAATTTCATCCGGCGGCTGAAGCAGAATACTTGGAGTCTATCGCCTATTTTGAATTCAAACAAGCTGGTCTTGGAGCATCCTTTCTTTATGAGTTTGAGTCAAAAATGGACAGTATATGCTCAAGTCCAAAACAATACCAAATCGAAGCTCCACCGGATATCAGGCGAGCTCAAATGATCCGTTTCCCCTATACGGTGATTTATCGTATCAAGCAAGATGCTATCCAGATTCTTGCCATCGCGCATCATCGGAGAAGACCATTGTATTGGCTGGGCAGGCGGTACTCGTAGACTTTCATATCCTGCGGAAAGGGGCGGGGACTTCAGCCCCACCATGCGGCTGAAGCCGCATCCCCAATAACCAACACACTAATACACTAATATACGGTGTACACATTGCACGCCCAACAACAAATATGTTACAATACGCCCAAAAAGGCATCCTGTGACCCAGCTTGACGAGCTTCTCTCTATCCTTGAGCGTGACCATCTGTTTCTCACCGGGGGAGCCGGGACGGGCAAGAGCTATCTGACCAATGAAGTGATCGCCCAGTATCGTGCGACGGACAGGCAGGTGGTGGCGCTGGGTTCTACCGGGGTGAGTGCGGTCAATATCAACGGGTTTACGATCCACAGCTTTTTTGCCTTCGGAATCTCCTCCAACTTCGATGAACTTGCCCAGAGTGACAAACGCAACCGCAAGCGTCTGAGTGATCTGAAGAAAATCCTCAAAGCGACCGATCTGATCGTGATAGACGAGATCAGCATGGTCAGTACCGATCTGATGGATATGATCCTCTATCGGCTTGAGAGCTACCATTATCAGGGTAGGGTGATGCTGGTAGGGGACTTTTATCAGCTGCCGCCGATCGTCAAAGGGGGCAGGGGAGCGGGGGATTTGTTCGGCGGGATGCTCTATGCGTTTGAGTCCACGGCGTGGCAGCGGCTCTCTCCCGTGACGATGGAGCTGACCGAGATGAAGCGGACGCAGGATGCAGAGTTTACCCACATTTTGGGCAAGATCCGAAAGGGAGTCTGCGATGAGGAGGTGGAGCGCTATTGTTTCATGCTGGCCAACAACACCGTCAACGAGAGCCGCAATCCCACTCATTTGTATGGTCGCAACCTAGAAGTCGAACAGCTCAACCGCGCCCGGCTCAATGAATTGCCCACGGAGGAGACGATCCTCTTTGCCAACCTTGAGAAATTTGGCTCCGTACATGACAAACGACTCGAGACATGGAAGAAGCTCCTCCCCGTCTCGGAACAATTGACCCTCAAGGTGGGCGTCCCGGTGCTCTTCACGGTCAACAAATGGGGGAGTTTTGTCAACGGCGAGCGCGGCATCCTGCGCACCATCGAGGAGGATCACCTGATCGTCGAAAAACACGACGCCTACGTCCGGGTCGAGCGGCATGACTTTGATCTGCTCGATATGGTGGTGCATGATGACGGCAAAGTGGAACAACTTTCGCTGGCGACGCTGAGCCAGTTTCCTCTCAAACTCGCCTACGCCGTGACGATCCACAAATCCCAGGGTATGAGCATCGATGATCTGGTCTGCAATGTGGACAACATCTTCGCTCCCAGCCAGTTTTATGTCGCGATCTCCCGGGCGACCGATCCTAAGCGCTTGCGGCTTGATTTCAGCCGGGGGGATCTGGCGCGGTATCTGCACAAGGTGATCCATGTCGATGAGCGGGTACATTCATTCTATGAAAATTAGAAGTTAGAAATTAGAAGTTAGAAATTTTGGAGGGTGTTTTGTTGTGAAGATTCATATATATGTCATTGACAAAAAAGGGAAGAAGGAACTTTATGACCCTTTAATCGAGCACTACATCAAAAGTGCGAAGCAGTGGGCGGATGTCGAGGTGCATGAGATCTTTACCAAGGAGATCGCCCGTGCCCATGAAGTCTCAGCAGAAGTCGCCAGACGAAGCTATACCCAGGCTTATGAAAACTATTTGAAAAACGGATACAACGTGGCTCTCGATCCTGCGGCAAAAGAGGTGGACAGTCCCACCTTTGCCAAACTGTTTAAGGATAGAGGGGTGGTTAACCTCTTCATTGGCGGTGCTTACGGCTTTGAGAGGGGTTTTATAGATAAATGTGATACTGCCGTATCATTTGGTAAAATAACGCTTTCACATAAACTGATCAAGGTGGTGTTGGCGGAGCAAGTCTTTCGGGGCTTGAGTATCCTCCACAACCATCCATATCATAAATAGGACAGGACATGTTAACTCAAGAAGAGATGAACGCGTTTGAAGAAAAACTGCTGGCGCGTAAAGAACAGATCAAAAAAAACCTCGAAGATGCCTACGGAATGATTTCGCAAATGCAGCGTATGGATCTGCGGGAAGAGGGGGATTTGGCTGCTGTGGCAACCGAAACAGGCATCGACAATGCGATTGCCGATCAACAACGCCGGGAATTAGCCGAAATTGACATTGCTTTGGGTAAAATCAAGAACGGAACTTACGGCATCTGTGAAATGTGCGAAGAACCCATCGGACGGGCACGCCTCGAGGTGAAAACCTTCGCACGTTATTGCATCACCTGCCGCGAGATCACCGAAAAAGAACACAGTTAGAGAAAGGAACAGCCATGCGCTTGGGTCTGTATACGTTTGCTTCGTTGGCATTTATAGGATTGGTGACCGGATTTGTCTATACGCTTGCTCCGGGGAATTATGTCCTGGAGGCTTTTGGGATGAATCTCAATCTCCCGGTGGCTCTCTGGGTTGCCGTGCCGTTGCTCCTCTTGTTGCTGTTGACGTTGCTGCACCTGTTTTATCACGGTACCCGCAACTACTTCGTCCGCCGCAAGTGGCAGCGGGATGCCGACACGATGCAGGACGCACTCTATTGGTCGCTGATCCAGGAGCCCAAATCGCACCACTATGCCATCCCCCGCATTCGTGAAGGAGCAGCGCTTCTCTCATCCACGGTGTTGCAGATTCGGGATCTTCCCGAGGGGGTTTCGACCAAACTTGCCAAAGCGGCAGAGTGGATCAAACAGATTCAGAATGGAGAAGTGGTCGACCTCAAAGAGAAAAAGGTCGAGCGTTTTCTTTCCAAAGATAATGCTCTTCTCATTCAAAATCAGCTCAACAGCCTGGCCAGAGATCCCGCCTATGCCGACGAAATCCTGAGAGCACAGAGTGAATACGCACCGGTCTGTGTCGAGACAGCGATGCAGCAGGCGTTGCAAAAAGACACCTTCTTCAAACTTAAAAAATATGCCAACCATCTTTCGTTTGCCGATGTGACGGTCTTGCTTGATCGCGCCGATGCCGGAGAAGACGTCGGCTTGACGCAGGAGAACCTCGAAGCCTTCCTCGAAGATCTCGAGCTTGACTGTGCACAGTACATGCGTTTGGTGCGCAGTACTATCAAGGCCTTTGGTCCGGATGAAAATCTGGCATGGTTCAAGCGTCGTGTAGCCCAGCACAGTCGAGCGGAAGCAGCCTATCTGTTTCTCCTCTTCCGTTATGAAATGATCGACAAAGCCGAAGATTTCCTCGAAGAACACGAAGAGGATGATTTCATTGCGTTCCGTGCTTTCCTTGCGCTGAAGAAAAACAAATACAACTACAAAGTCCGTGACTTCATCACGGCCGAAAACGCCTGCCGATAAATGCCCCTCGATTTTTCCCGCCCCCTCTACGCGCTCGCCCCTCTGGCGGGCTTCACCGATCTGCCGTTTCGCAGTGTAGTCAAAAAGTTTGGCGTCGATTTGACGGTAAGCGAAATGATCAGCGCCAATGCTCTCGCCTATGGAAGCAAAAAAACCGAGAGAATGCTCGAAAAAAGCCCTGTTGAAACTCCGTATTCCATTCAAATTGCCGGGAGTGATCCTGAGATCCTCAAGCGGGCACTCGATGTCATCAACCCTCTTGCGGGGGTGGATATCGTCGATCTCAATGCCGGATGCCCGGTTCCCAAAGTGTTTAACAATCTTCAGGGGAGTGCGCTGCTGAGCGATCTTGATCGGCTGGGTAAGGCAATCGAAACGATCAAAGCGTATTCAAACAAACCGCTTACCTCGGTCAAGGTACGCCTCGGTGTGACCGAAAAAATTCCGGCAGAGATCGCACGGGTATGTGAAGAGGCGGGAGCGGATTTTATGGCGGTACACGGTCGGACGCGTGCCGGGAAGTACAAGGCCCCGGTCGATTATGATGCCATCGCTGAGGCCAAACGTGCCGTCTCCATCCCAGTGCTGGCCAACGGGGACATCGACTCCCCGGCCAAAGCCCGCTGGGTACTGGAGCAGACCGGATGCGACGGGGTGATGATCGGTCGGGCGGCGGTGGGCAATCCCTGGATTTTTGCCCAGATCAGACAGGGGATCGATGCGCCTGAGAGTGCCCTGATCGCTGAGGTGGTGCTGGAGCACTTTGACCAAATGATCGCCCATTACGGTGACTACGGTGTGATTCTGTTTCGTAAACATTTGCACACGTATTCCAAAGCGGGGTATCCCGGTGCGGGTGCTTTTCGTCATGCGGTCAATACGATCGAGGATCCAGCTCGGATGCGGGAAGAAGTGGCGCGTTTTTTTGCGCAGCCGCTCTTGAGCGAGCAACGTGAAGCGCCCGAAAAGCCGGTGTGTGCACGGGACGAGGATGGATAGGCAAAAAGCATTGTTCTATGGGTTGGTGGTGTAATAAAAGCGTCATAATGCTAAAATAGTACACTTGTTACGTCACCCATATCCATTACAGGAGTAGATTCATGGCCATTATGCGTCCTTACCCGACCGAAAATGAAATCAAGTTGAATACCCACAAATACATTGTCAGTAAGACCGATGCCAAAGGAAAAATCGTTTATGCTAACGATTATTTCACTGAGGTTTCCGGCTACAAAGAGTACGAGTTGGTTGGTTCCCCTCACAATATCGTTCGTCATCCGGACATGCCCAAGGCTATCTTTCACTTACTGTGGGAACACATTCAGCATGGCCAAAATATTTCGGCCGTGGTAAAAAATCTTGCGAAAAACGGTGATTACTACTGGGTGATGACTGACTTCGAAATTCGCCGCAATAGTAGTACGAAGGAGATCACCCAATACGTAGCCTTCCGTCACGCCGTTCCAAAAAATGTCGTCAAAGAGATCTCCGATCTGTATGCAAAAATGCTCGAGATCGAAAAAGCCGACGGTATGCCTGCCTCGATCGACTACCTGAACCATTTCCTCGAGGGGAAAAGGATGAACTACAACCAATACATTGACAAGCTTGCCAAACCCCGTGGGTTGGCGGCCACCCTCTTCAGTAAAATGAAGAAAATGTTTGACTGATTGCTGGAGAATTTAGGGATACACTTCATTTTTAGGATAAAATGTTAGAATTATGTTGAAAATTCAAATATTTTGATATTGACTGGAAGTGACCTATGCCCATCATATCCCGACCTCCTACCCAAAACGAAGTAAAACTCAGCTCCCATAAATACATTGTCAGCAAGACCGATGCCAAAGGTAAAATAATTTATGCCAATGACTATTTTTCTGAGGTCTGTGGGTACACGGTAGACGAATTGGTCGGCTCGCCGCACAACATTATCCGCCACCCAGACATGCCCAAAGCAGTTTTTTACCTTCTTTGGCATTATATTCAGCAGGGAAAAAATATTTCCGCCGTGGTAAAGAATCTGACAAAAAACGGTGATTACTATTGGGTGATGACCGACTTTGAAATCCGTCGGAGCAGCACTACGAATGCTATTACCCAGTATGTAGCTTTTCGTCACTCCGTTCCGAAGAAAGTCATTGAAGAGATCGAGCCTCTGTATGCCCGGATGCGTGCCATCGAAGAGACGGACGGGATGGAGGCATCGGTAGATTTTCTAATGGCATTTCTGGATGAGAAGCAGATGGATTACAATCAGTACATTGCGCAGTTGGCCAAACCCCGGGGGATAGCCGCTACATTGTTTGCCAAAATGAAAAAAATGTTTGATTGACGCACGTGACAACCGAACACACACTCCTCTCCCGTCTATCCGGACGACTGGACAAAGTCCTCGCCGAACAATTGGGGCAGAGCCGTAACCAGATCGAAAAATTGATCCGAGCCGGGCATGTGCGCGTCGCGGAGGAAGTGATCACCCGTCCCAGTCATAAAATCCAGTTGGATACGCCCGTCACGTACCGCTTCATCGAAGCTCCCGGACGCGAAGAGATGCCGGTTGATTTTGACGTTGACATCCTTTACGAAGACGATGATCTTCTCGTCGTCAACAAACCCGCCGGTCTCGTCGTCCATCCTGCCCCTTCGGTCCAGGAACCGACGCTCGTCGACTGGCTGATCCAGCGGGGCATTTCTCTCTCAACCCTCTCGGGAGAAGAGCGGCATGGGATTGTCCACCGGATTGATAAAGATACCACCGGAGCACTGGTGGTTGCCAAGAACAATACCGCTCACCAGAAACTCAGCCTTCAGCTTCAGGACAAAAGTATGGGGCGCTACTACCTCGCGGTGATCGATCAGCCGCTCAAGCAGAGCATCGATGTCAACCTTCCCATCGCCCGCCATCCGAAGAACCGCCTGAAAATGGCCGTAGTAGCCGGAGGGAGAGCGGCAAGGACACGCCTGGTATCTCTGGCCGTATCTCCGAAAAAAAGAGCCTTGATCGCGGCGAAACTCTTCACCGGACGTACCCATCAGATCCGTGTACATCTGGGGGCGCTGAGTCGTTATATCCTTGGAGACAACTTATACGGTCTTAAGAGCAAAGAGGGTAAAATAGCCCGTATTTACCTGCACGCATATGTGCTCTATCTGACCCATCCGACCACCGGAAAACCTCTGGAGATTGTCGCACCGCTGTTTGACGACATGATGGGATACTTGAAACAGAATTTCGACGAGGAGATGTTGCATGAATCGATCGACCCTGACCGCCTTCGGCGCCGCTTTGTGGATGATGTTTTTGACCAGCGGGTGTAACAGCCTGCAGAGTCTCGTAACGGTCGGTGTGGATGAATCCCTCCCGGCGATTCGTGACGTCAAAGTGCTGGTCGAGAAGAGCAGCGTCGGGTTTGAATGGCCAGCCATCAAAAATCCCAAAGTCAAAGGAATCAATGTCTACCGAGCCGTTCCCTCCAGCGGAACGAAGCAGAAGTTTTACAAAATCGCTACCATCGCCGATCATTTTGCGACCCATTATGTCGATCGGACGATTCAGCCCAATCAGCGCTACTATTATACATTTGCCACGTACGACCTGCTGCACGAATCGCCTCATGGCAAAGTCTTGAAGGTTCGGACTTCTTCGCCCTACAAAGCGGTGGAATTTGCGAAAGTATACCTGCGGGACAGCGGGGTGGTCAAAGTGCTCTGGAAGCCGCATCCCAATCCCCGTATCGCCGGGTATGTGATCCAGCGCCGATTGGCCAAAGGGGACAGCAAATGGCGTTATCTCGCCAGTGTGACCGGCCGTTTGATGCCCGAATACATCGATGTTTCTGTTGCCAAAGGGCACCGGTACAGCTACCGGGTTATTGCCCGCAGCAGTGATGGCGTCCTCTCCGTCGCCAGTCAGCCTGCGACCCTCATGGTGCGCTGAGGCAACGCCGAATGCCCCACATCAAAGTCACCCCTTTCGAGACGGAGAAGCTCGATCGACTGATCGCGGCCGATGCCGTATTTGATTTCCGTGCGGTGCAGCACGATCCGAATCGGGAGAAAAGTCCGATAGAGTTACTGGGAGTGGATTTTGAGGGGGAGCGTTTCGTCCTCGAGATCCACAAGCGGCCGGGGGCATATCTCATCAAACCCGACAAACCGACCCGCCCCCTCGATGTCAATCGCATCAAGCGGGTGTTGCGCTACCTCGCTGAAGCCGCTGCGCTGAAGGTCGAGCAGGACAACATCACCCTCTCCCCCACCAAACCTCCACTGGCCGAAACGTACGCCAAGCGGATTGAAGATTTTGAATCCCCCGATTTCGGCGGGCGACCCATCGCGATTGAAGTGGGGTTCGGCAGTGGCCGCCATTTGCTCTATCAGGCCAAAAGAGATCCGGAGATTCTCCACATCGGGATCGAGATCCACACCCCCTCGGCGCAGCAGGTGCTCAAACAGATCGAACTGCAGGGGTTGACCAATGTCTGGATTGTCAATTACGATGCCCGTCTCCTGCTCGAGATGCTCCCCTCCAACGTCGCTACGGCCGTCTACGTCCATTTCCCGGTTCCCTGGGACAAAAAGCCCCATCGTCGGGTGATTTCTGAACCGTTTGTGGCGGAAGCGACGCGGGTGCTTACGCCGCAGGGCGTTTTGGAATTGCGCACCGACAGTGACCACTACTATGCGTATGCCCTGGAAGTGTTCAGCCGGGGAGAGCGGGTGCGGTTTGAGGTCAGCAAAAATCATGAAGCGGCCATCCGGAGCAAATACGAAGATCGCTGGCAGCGTCAGGAGAAAGATATCTATACTCTGCGCCTGGTTGCTGAGAGGGAGAGCGCCGAGGTCTCCCGGGAGTATGATTTCCGTTTTGACCGGAGACTCAAGCCGCTCGATGCATTGCTGACCTTGCCGCAGGATGCTATCATTCAGCCGGATCATTTCGTCCATTTCGAGCGTCGTTATCGGATGGTGACGGAGGAAGGTGTCGTACTCAAATGTTCCTTTGGAAGTTTTGACCGCCCGGAACATAAGCTGATTACTGTTCGCAACAACCAGGCGGTTTATTACCCTCAGGAGCCGGTACGATCAAAGACCAATGACCGAGCCCATCACACGATCGGAGTATCCCTCTATGTCTAACGTCATTACCACCAACCGAATGACCCTTGCGTATGATAAAGGGGAGAAAGAGATCATCCGGAATGCAACGTTTCGGATTAAAAAAGGGGAGTTTGTTTTTATCACCGGCCCGAGCGGGAGCGGCAAATCCACGTTGCTCAAGTCGTTTTACGGTCAGATCATCCCCAAACAGGGGGATTTGGTCGTCGGGGGTCTTGAGATGACGCATGTGAGCAAAAAAAATCTCCAGAAGTTGCGAACCCATCTGGGGATCATTTTTCAGGACTACAAACTGATCAATGAATGGACGGTGGCCAAAAACATCGTCCTCCCGCTCATCATCGCCGGCTACAACGTGGACATGCAACAAACGCAGGCACAGCGCTTGCTCAAACACGTCAAACTTGAAGGGAAAGGGGATATGTACCCTCTCCAGTTGAGTGGAGGGGAGCAGCAGCGGGTCGGGGTGGCCCGGGCGCTTTCCAAAACGCCCTTTCTGATCCTTGCGGATGAGCCGACGGGGAACCTTGACGAGTACTCCTCCAACGTCATCTGGGATTTGATGGAAAATGCCTGTGATCAACTGGGGGCGACGGTCGTGGTGGTAACCCACCGAATTCCGACGATCTTCAATATCCCTTATCGCCATTTTATTATCGAAAACGGAGGGATTCATGAAGTCCATTAAGCACCACCTCATGTTTATTCTTCCCTTGCTGGCGATTTTACTTGGCATTGAGTCGTTCATGGTCTTCGGGCGGGTGACGGCAAGCTACGGTGAAAATCTGAAGAAGGCCTATACGATTCTCGTGGTGACACGGCGTCCGATGACGCCAGAGGCTTTTCGAAAAATTGATACGAATATCGACCGGGTTGAGTCCGTCGAAAAACGTTCTATCGTTGAACAAATTGCCCAGGGGATGTCTAACGCTTCTACACAAGAGATCCTTAAGTCCCTCCCCCAGTTCTACACCGTGAGGCTGAACCGATACTTGAGCAATGCCCAAATCGATGTCATCAAAAAGCACCTGACCCGCGATCCGAATGTCCGCCGGGTTGAAACCTTTGGTCAAGCCCACAATGCTAATTACAATCTCTACATGCTCATTCGGGCTGCGTTGTGGATGTTTGTAGGGTTCATGGTCTTCACGAGCCTTTTTCTCGTTGTCAAGCAAATGGAGATTTGGCAGTTGGAGCACCGTGAACGGATGCAGGTGATGGAAATCCTTGGCGCCTCCAGTGTGCTGCGCAGCGGCGTGTTATTTCGTATTGCCTTGACCGATGCACTGATCGCGGCACTGACGACGATCGGTGTGTTTGTTTTCTTACGCTACGGCTGGGTAGCGGGGAGTGAGATCGATCTGCTTGTGCGCAAGCAGGAACTGTTCTTTCAGTACAAAGATGTTTTTGTTCTCTTTGGAATTGCACTGCTCATCGTTTTGATCTCTGTTGTGCTGGTCTCGCGCAACGTCAAAGAAGTGCGTGACGTATGAAAAAGCTCCTGAGGGCGCTGATCCTTCTATCGATCGGAGGAGTGAGTCTCCAGGCAGCCGTGGATGTCAAAGGGCTCTGGTCCCACAGTCGCACTCCGGCAAAACAGCCCATCAAGTCTCTCTGGAACGGGAAAAAATCTACGAAGAAATCGGTGCAGTATCCGCAGAGTACGGTCAAAAAAATTCAGGATTCACAGAGTACCTTGCACCAGGCATCTCAGCAGAAAGCACAGGCCAACCAACAGTTGGAGCGGATTGCCCGGGCAATTCAAAATGCGGAGATGGAAACGATCGCGATCAACAAAGTGCTGGATCGTTTGGAGAAAGAGCAGCAGAAAAGTGAAACACAATACCAGACGGCAAAGGAATCGATCGATCGGTATGGGGGAAAAATTCAGAAACTTGATACGACAATCAAGGGGAAACACGAAGCCTTTATCCGTCTGTTGACGGAGCAGTTTTCACTGATCGCAGCGATGGAAGCCATCGATCGATCCACGGTTCTCTCCGTGGTGCAAAAGGAAGTCTATCAAGCGTGCAAAAAGAAAAATACCTACGAATTAAA
This sequence comes from Nitratifractor sp., assembly GCA_015485845.1. Lineage (GTDB taxonomy): Bacteria > Campylobacterota > Campylobacteria > Campylobacterales > Sulfurovaceae > S017-3. The sequence goes on from WFSU01000212.1 coordinate 11,226, forward strand.
ACATCTCAAAGCCCGAATTGACGGGAGTCGTAAAGTCAAAGCCAAACTCCTATCAGACCGGGATCGCATCCGACAGAGTATTCGGGCGATTATTGCCAAGCGTACCCTCTACGAGAAGAAGAAAAAAGAGAAAGCCCGTCTGCTGAAAACCCTGGCTGAAAAAGAGAAAGAGTACCGTTCCCAGCTCAAGGCGATCATGCAACGGCAGGAGAGTTTGCAGCAAACCCTGGCACAACTCAATATCATGCGTAAAGAGGAGATCGCTTTGGCTCGGAAGGAAGCTGAAGCCAAGCGGGCTGAGCTCCGACGCAAGACAGCCGAGCTCAAACGGATGCGTCAGCAACAGGCAGCGCAGGTCAAGGAGGATAAAGCCGCCGGACGCGTGGTCACCTATACCATGCCGAAGATCGAAGAAACACCCTCCGCCGTCGGTCACGTCAAACAATACGGCAGTTCGTACCAAAACAGCAACATCCAGGCATACCGGGGTGCCCGGACGATCGCCCCTCTGTCGCATGCCCGGGTGATCAAAAAATTCGGTTCCTACATTGATCCCATCTACAAAATTCGGATATTCAATGACAATATCGTCCTTCGGGCGCCCCGACCGGGTGCCAAAGTGCGCAATGTCTTAAACGGGAAAGTGGTGTACGTCGGTCATAACAACATGTTGGGAAAAGTGGTTATCGTCGAGCACGGCAACCGACTCCATACGATTTATGCAGCGCTCGATCGTATCTCTCCCCTCCTGAAAAAAGGGAGTCGCGTCAAAAAAGGGACGATCATCGGGCGGATCAAACGAAAGCTAATTTTCCAGGCGACGCAGAATTCCAAATACATCAATCCCCTGCGCCTGATTCGGCTCTAAAGATAACTCTAAAGTACCACACCACCGATGATCAGTTGTACATCAGAGGGATTGTCGGCATGGGCGAGCATGGCCTCTTTGGTAATGTAACCCTGCTGGTACAGCTTGACAAGTGCCTGGTCGATGGTTTGCATGCCGTAGGTGTTTTCCCCTTTGGCGATGGCATCGATGATTTCACTGTCTCTGCTTTGGGCGATCATATCAGCGATGCGGGTGGTGTTTTTGAGGATCTCAACGGCAGGCATCCGTCGGTCGTTTTTGTCGGGGATCAGTCGTTGGGCGATGACGCCTCGCAGTACCTGTGAGAGGGTGGAGCGCACCTGGTCGTGATCTTCGGTTGGGAACATGTTGATGATCCGTCCGATCGCTTCGACCGCCCCTTGCGTGTGGAGGGTTGAGAGGACAAGGTGCCCGGTATTGGCAGCATGCAGGGCGATTTCCATCGTTTCAAGGCTGCGGATTTCTCCGATAAACAAGACGTCAAAATCTTCACGGAAAGCTGCTTTCAATGCCCGTTCAAACGAGTGGGAGTTTTCGCCGATGGCTCGCTGGCTGATGATGCATTTCTCTTCGTGAAACACATACTCAATTGGATCTTCGACGGTAATAATGTGACGTCGATATGTTTGGTTGATGCGGTTAATGAGCGAGGCAACTGTGGTAGACTTGCCGCTGCCGGTGGCACCGGTGACGAGGATAAGACCCTTTTTAAAAGAGGCAAACTCTTCAATAGTTGAAGGCAGACTCAGCTCCTGGAGGCTGGGGATGTTGGCGGGGATGGAGCGCAGTACAATGCTCAACCCGTTGAACTGATAGAAGAAATTGGCACGGAAACGGGCGGTCGCGTCCAGTGCATACGAATGGTCAAACTCTTTTTCGATGACCAGTTGCTCGTACTGGGCTGCGGTGAGAATGGCTTTGGCTAACTCTTCCATTTCATCGCGGCTCAAGGGTGTCCGTTCAATAGGGAAGAGCTCTCCATTGATGCGAATACGGGTGATGGAGCCGGATTTGAGATGGAGGTCACTCCCGTTATGTTTGATCAGATATTTCAAATAACGTTCCAAACGTTCGTTTGCCATCAGAACTCCTTCTTAGCGTATCGAGCCAAACATAAATCTGCATCTATAAAAACTATTGTAGCAAAATAGTTATTATTTTTGCAATATGTTTCGTGATTTTTGTCGATTTCCTTTTGTGGAAAAGGAAACAAATACCTTTAACTCCCCTCTAACCCCCTCTGCGCTATAATCGCGCTAAAATTACGGGAGCATACTCAGATGACACAACGGGTTCTGGTGAAATTTTCAGGGGAAGCGCTGGCCGGTGAAGCGGGGTACGGGATCGACACAAAAATCCTCAACTTTATCGCCAATGAAATCAAAAGTCTCGTCGACGCGGGGGTTGCCGTAGCGATCGTCGTGGGGGGTGGTAACATCATCCGAGGTGTTTCGGCAGCTCAGGACGGAATCATTAAGCGCACCAGCGGTGATTACATGGGGATGCTGGCCACCGTCATCAACGGCGTAGCGATCCAGGAGGCTCTTGAACACATTGGCCTGGATGCCCGCCTGCAGTCGGCGATCGACATGCACGAGATCGGAGAGAGTTTCATCATCCGCCGGGCGCGTCGTCATCTCGAAAAAGGCCGCGTCGTCGTCTTCGCCGGTGGGACGGGTAATCCGTACTTCACCACCGACACGGCTGCCACCCTGCGTGCCAATGAGATCGAAGCGGATATGCTGATCAAAGCGACCAAAGTCGACGGCGTCTACGACAAAGATCCCGCGAAATTTGATGATGCAGTCAAACTGGACACTCTCAGTTACGATCGGGCGCTCAGCGAGCACATCCGGGTGATGGACGATACGGCCATCGCTCTGGCCAAAGAGAACCAACTCCCCATCGTCGTTTGCAACATGTTCAAGGCGGGGAACCTCCTCTCGATCATCCGTGGTGAGCGCTCCAACTGCTCCGTCGTCGAATAATTATATTTAGAAGGAATACACACATGAGATTAGAACAAATTACTGCCCAGGCTCTTGAGAGAGTTGATCACGACCGCTACCTGCTGGCCAAAGCGATCGGCAAACGTGCCGAAGAGCTCAACAACGGCGCTGTCCCGCTGGTGGACATGGATGTCAAAAAGAACCAGCCGACCGATATTGCACTCTTTGAAATCGCCGAGGGTAAATTGATCGTCACCCGCGAGGGATAATATGTGAATGAGTTTCTAGAGCTCATTCGGCGCGTTCAGACCGTCGAAGATGCTACGACCATCCTGTCGCAGCAGATCGCGATCGATGCCCGGATACAGAAAGCACTGGATCTGGCGACCCGGGCACACGCAGGGCAAGCTCGCAAAAGCGGCGAACCCTATATCATTCACCCTATACTCGTTGCTGCAATTGTCGCCTCGTTGAGCGGTGATTCGGATATGGTGGTTTCCGCGTTGTTGCATGATGTGGTCGAAGACACCCTGCACACGATCGAAGAGGTCGAGGCGTGGTTTGGCAGTGATGTACGGCACATCGTCGCCGGACTGACCAAGATCGTCGAGATGCGGGATGAAAATCTCGCTCCTTCTCACTCCAACGAACGTCTCATCAGTTCAGCGCTGAGCTTTCGCAAGATGCTCGTCGCCTCGATCGAAGATGTGCGGGTACTCATCATCAAACTCTGTGACCGTCTCCACAACATGCTCACCCTCGATGCCCTCTCTCCCGCCAAGCAACTTCGTATCTCGGAAGAAACGCTGGTCGTCTACGCCCCCATCGCCCATCGTCTGGGGATCTCCAAAATCAAGAATTACCTCGAGGATCTGAGTTTCA
>WFSU01000213.1 GCA_015485845.1 Nitratifractor sp.
AGATGTGTATAAGAGACAGTGTCGGCACCGTGCAGCGAGCTGAGCTGATGGGCAAGCCAGGCGATGGAGTTGGACTTGCCGCTCCCGGCACTGTGCTGGATGAGATAGTGTTCTCCGCTCCCTTTGGCTCGGGCATCACCGACGAGTTTGCTGACGGCATCGAGCTGATGGTAGCGGGGGAAGATGAGGGTTTCGTGCTTGTATTTCCTGCCGGTGTGATCCTCTTTGTCGGTGACTTCGAGATGGATGTAGCGTCCGAGGATACGCAGCCAGGTCTCTTTGGCAAGGATCTCCCGGTAGAGGTAGTCGGTCGCGTACCCCTCGGGGTTTGGCGGATTGCCCGCTCCACCGTCCTCCCCTCGGTTAAACGGCAGGAAATAGGTATCCCTGCCCCTGAGCTGTGTCGTCATATACACCTCATTCGTACTCATCGCGAAATGCACCAGTGCCCGCTTGTTGAAGCTCAGCAACGGTTCTGCTTTTCGGGTCGCTTTGTCCGCAGGCAGGCGGTCGTATTTGTACTGGTTGATGGCATCCTGCACATTCTGGGTAAAGTCGGTCTTGAGCTCGACGGTGGCGAGGGGGATGCCGTTGAGGAAGAGGACGAGGTCGATGCTGTTGGTGTTGTGCTCGGAGTAGTACACCTGCCGCACCACCCTCAGGATATTTTGGTCGTACTTCTCCATCAGTGCCGGGGAGTAGAGATCGGGTTTAAATTGACAGAGTTTGAGGCGGGCGTTGACATCTTTGAGCTCATGGCGGAGGCAGTAGAGGGCACCGTGCTTGTCCATCTGCCCGGCGACAAATGTGCACAGTTCGCGTTCGGTATTTTTCGGGTGGCGCCTGGCAAACTTCTCCCAGGCTTCGGGCTGTGTGGTTCGGATATAGCCGACAAGATCTTCGGGATAGAGCGCCCGGTACCTGTCGTACCCTTCGGAACTGCCTTCCACCCAGTCATGCCCACTCAGATACTCGACGATCTCAGTCTCAAATGTGATCTCTTTGTGTTTGCTCATTGATTCACCTTCCTTTCCAAGTTTGTCTAAATTAGTAAAAGTCTGTCTAAATTCTAACTTTGTCTAATTCTCCAGTATCCTTTGCGAGATGTGCCCATTTTTTCAATACTTCTGTCGGTTTTTGACATTGCATAAAGTATGTTTTTTATTCTGTTTTGCTTTTGTTTTTCGTCTAAAACATCAGGGAGTTTGTCTAAAATAAGTGTGGTAATTTCTTCTTTTGTTGCTTTTTTATATCTCTTGAGGTATTCTAATATCATAGACTTGTAATAGGTATTATCGAAACCCCTGTTCTTGATGTATTCCGCCTTAGTCTCTGTTCTCTCTGCCAAATGTGCCGCGATAAAATAGTTTGGCTTCCTTCCCTCAATCAGTTTCATTTTTCGCAAATGTGTTGCTGCTTCATCTGAAATAGGCAAATGTTTCTGAACTCGGTCAAGCAATATTACAGTATCGATATCCAGGTTTTGATTTTCCAGCAGCATGAGTGAATAGTTTTCATCAAGCGAGTGTCCAAAAATTTCCAATACTACATGTGTTTTATCCGACTTGCTGTAATCAGGGAGAGGAAAAAATCTTTTTCGCTGTTCCATTGTCATCGTATGGATACCGTACCCCATCGTATCGATCATGCCCAACTGTACCATCGCCTGTGCGAGCCATGGATTACGGTAACGGTCAGGTGTTCGCTCTCCGGTGAGGTAGTCTTCGGCACATCCTTCAAAAAAGGTGCCCGCATTTTTAAAGACCAGACGGTCGATTTTCTCCGTCACAACGATACGGCTGTTCTGAATATAATCCTGATGAGCAATACAGTTGTGCAGGGCTTCCAGAATGACACGGTTGTCATACTTTTGCACTTCCGTAGCCAGCAACCGATTTCGAGGGAAAAGTTTCTGTTTGATGTTGCGGATGTTTTGTAAAATCTCTGTCGTCGCGAGCAGGAATGGCGGGGAAAAGTGCTCATAAGACTTCTCTTCTGCATCGAGTTTCCAGGTAATCTGTGCAGGATAGGGTGACAATTTGTGTACAGCTGCGCTGTTACCGAGCAGCAGAAGTGTGGCACGTGTCAACTTGCCGTTTACCGTGATCTTCGCTTTGTCCAAAAATGTCAACGTATCCCAATCATCTATATCTTTGTACCTTGGGTTGTTGCTATGCTTCTCCTTGAACTTCTCTCTGGCCAATGTCAGGGCATCTGTGTCCAGGTCGTCGAGTGTGGCATCTTCTACGATCTGCACACTCCAGTCTTCTTCCGTCACCTGTGAACGGATGCGTTCGATCTCCTCGATGTTCAAGGCAGACAGCGATTCTCCGTTTCGTCCATAATAGTGCCCGTCGTAAGCCAGCGGTAACCCTTTGGGTGCGGAGGGGATCTCGAACATCACCACACGATTACCATCAATCTCAAGTTCGTGGATCTCCACAAAGGTGATGTTGGCTGTGATCTTGTCTGCTACCTCTTTCTTGAGACTCTCAAGCTCTTTTCTCTGGATGCGATAGGCACTGCCGACAATCTCCCTGCTTGAGTCCACCACACCAAAGACCAGCCATGCTGTCTCTTTCTGTTTCAGGTTTGCTTCATTGGAGAGCGCCGAGAAGTATTTGCCGATTTTCCTGAAATCAAAGCTGTTTCTGGCCTCTTTGAATTCGATCACTTCATTTTCGGGTCGATGGAGCAGGTTATCAAATATCTCTCGTATAGCAGGTATATTCATCGAGTCTTTTTCTCCTTTCCAGACATTATAGCCAGGTTTTTTATTGGGATATTTTTAGGGACATTTGTTGGGACAGGCATCATACCACCGCCTCCCTCACATCAATCTTCCCCGTCACCGCTGCGCTGATGAGGGCTGTGCGGCGTTCTTTGAGGAGGGTGATGGACTGGTTGGCTTTTTCGATGAGGATGTCGATTTTGGTGGTTTGTGTGTCGAGGTAGTCGGCTATTTGTTGTTGTTCGCTTGTTGGTGGTGTTGGTAATGGCATTTCATTGATAAAATCAGCACTTGCCCTCGGCATTTTAGCACCATATGTTGAACTGTCAACAATTTTTATAAAAGTTTCAGAAATCAGTGCATAAAAAGCATAAGAACTTTTATAGCCTATAAGCGGTTGATAAGCAAGTAAATCTCCAAACGCTATAGCATTTTCATTACACCTGTAAACTTTTGCCAAGTATGGACGTAGCTTACCAAATAAAATATCATGGCGACAGCATGCCACATCCTCACCCTGATATGTTGATTCCGTTTGAACATATTTACCGGTATTGCTTTCTATATTTTCCAAAGCAATAACCTTTTGTCCTTTTATTTTTACTTTCTCTGTTCTAAGATGAAGATTAAATTTCAACTTCTTAACCTCCCAATGCTCCGGCACCTCCCCCAGCCACTCAACCCCGCTGTCTTTCATCTTCACATTCGGATCAAGTCCTTTGGTGACGGCGTGGGAGATGACGGCCTGGCGTTTCTCTTTGAGCAGTTCGATCAGTCGCTGCTGTTTGTCAATGAGGGTGTCGATTTTGGCGGTTTCACGGTCGAGGAAGTTGGCGATGGTGGTTTGTTCTGAAAGTGGTGGAAGGAGTGCAGGAAAAGATAATAGGGTTGAATCTGATATGTTTGGTTGAGCGCCACCAAATGCATAAAGATTTATGTATTCTAAATAAAAACTACTTTGTAGCGTATACCATACATAAGGTTGTGAATTGGTATTTATAGTTCTAAAAATACATACTCTTTGGTTTAACAGAGCAGGAGTCGAAAGAGTATATTTCCCAGTCTTCCCTATGGTTGCCCCCGTCATCGCCATTACAATATCATTATACTTTACAATAACATCATGGTTTGTGAATAAAAAGCTATCTGATAAAAACTTTGCATTGGAGAAATCTATATCACCGGTATTTTTTATATCGCCAATTCTTAGTACAGGTATACCATTTTCTTGAAAGTCATTACTACTGAAAGCATAGCCTGTTTTAATGATAGTCCAATACTTAAGTGCAGATACATGCCAGTGATCTGGTATTGTACTAAGCCATTCAACCCCACTCTCCCTATACTTCGGGTACGGCTTGTACCGGCTCACGCTTTGATCTCCTGCAAGAGTGCGATGATCTCCTCCGTCACCGCATCCAGCTCTGCATCGATCTCCTCGAGCGGTCGTGGCGGTACATACTCATAGAAATGACGGTTGAACGGTATCTCGTAGCCGACGATGCCCACTTTGCCGTCTCTGGCGTCCACTTTTTTCTCGTCGATCCATGCCAGTGGGACATGGGGTTTGACTTCGCGTTCGAAGTAATCGTAAATATCCTCTTGGAGCGGGACGTTTTCGTAGTCGCGCAGGTTGGGGTTGGGTTTAGGATTGCCTTTTTTGTCTCTAATGATCTGTGCCGCATCGTCATGCTCGCCGAGGTGTTTCATGATCAGTTTGACCAGCGCGGCAGTAGGCTCTATGGAGAGATCGATCAGAAGATCGTCGAGGCTGTAATATTTCTTACCCCCCACACCCTTCAGCATCGTGAGAAATTCTTCTCGCAGCTCCGCATCGATTCTGCCGAAGGCTTTGTCCGCCTTCAGCGCTTCGATTTTCACCTCATCGTGCGGATAGAAGCTCAGCTGCAGGGGGCGCTCGACGGTGATGCGGCGGTAGCCGAAGTCGGTCGTCTCAAACAGCTTGCTGATCTCGGTACGGTCGAAGCGGCCATAGATGCGGGTGATTGCGTCGATACTCGTCTCGGAGAGCTGCTTGCGTTTGCTGCCGAGGGACTTGCGCATGGACTCGCCGAAGTCCACGGCGTTGATGAGCTGTACCTTGCCCTTGCGCTGTTCGGGTTTGTGGTTAGAGAGGATCCAGATGTAGGTAGCGATGCCGGTGTTGAAAAACATATCTGTCGGCATGGCGATGATCGCTTCGAGCAGGTCGTTTTCGAGGAGGTACCGGCGGATCTCACTCTCACCGCTTCCGGCACCTCCGGTAAAAAGCGGTGAGCCGTTGAGGATGATGCCGATGCGGCTGCCCCCTTCGTTGACAGGGCGCATTTTGGAGATGAGGTGGAGCAAAAAGAGCAGAGAGCCGTCGGAGACACGGGGCAGTCCCGGGCCGAATCTCCCCTCGTAGCCTTTGAGCTTGTGCTCATCTTTGACCGCCTTTTCGACCTTTTTCCACTCCACGCCGAAGGGCGGATTGGAGAGCATGTAGTCAAACTGCCGGTCGTAGAGCTGGTCGTCGCTGAGGGTGTTGCCCCATTTGATGTTGGAGACATCCTCCCCTTTGATGAACATATCGGCCTTGCAGATAGCATACGACTCCGCATTGAGCTCCTGTCCGAAGGCGACGAGTTTGGCTCTGGGGTTGAGCTCGTGGACGTATTCACTGCCCGAAGTCAGGAAACCACCCGTCCCCGCCGTCGGATCATAGAGTGAGCGGACGATCCCCGACTGGGTCAGCACCGCATCATCGGTCGAGAAGAGCAATGCCGTCGTCAGACGTACGATGTCACGCGGGGTGAAGTGCTCCCCCGCCGTCTCGTTGGACGCCTCCGCAAACCGGCGGATCAACTCCTCAAACATCAACCCCATCTGGTGGTTGGAGACGTGTTCGGGCGTGAGATCGATGGTGGTGAATTTCTCGACGATCTTGTAGAGGAGATTGGCCTCATCAAGCGTCTCGATCTGCTCGTTGAACTTGTAGCGCTCGAAGATATCACGGGCATTGTCAGAAAAGTCGGCGATGTAGTTCTCGAGGTTCTCCTTGAGGTTGGCAGGATCTGCCACCAGGGTGGAGAGGGAAAATTTGGAGATGTTGTAAAAGCTGTGCCCCGATTTTTTGGTCAGGAAAATCCCCAGTGAGATGCCGAGACGCTTGCGTGCCTCATACTCCTGAAGCACCGCTTCCCGTGTCGGCTCCAGCACACACTCCAGCCGTCTCAGAAGGGTAAAGGGGAGGATGACCTTACCGTAATCCGACTGTCTGTAATCCCCCCTGAGCAGGTCTGCCACCGACCAGATAAACGCAGCTGTATTGGTTGAACCCATTATTGTCCCTCGGCGATTGTAGTGGTAATATTATAGTGGTTTTTGATTAAGGACACTTCGGATGAATACAGGAAATGGGGAAATAATTGGAGAGGTGAAAAAGAGATGGTGATCACGATTGGACTTGAACCAACGACCCCTACCATGTCAAGGTAGTGCTCTACCAACTGAGCTACGCGATCAATTTGGACGGGAATTATACGGTAGCGGGGCTTAAAAGAGGCTAAAATCCCTTGTGCATCCCGCCACATATCACTGCGGCAGCAGCTCCAGCGGGAGATCCAGCATCAGCTCCGCTACAAACGTCTGGGTCACCTGGCCGCCGAAGCGGTAAATGCCGTCGCGGTACTCCATGTAGAGCTCATCGCCGCTGCGGGGGAAGACGACATTGAGATCCCGGGCTTTGCCCTCTTCGCGTGCGCGAACGTAGCAGGCCATGATCCCGGTACCGCACGCCAGTGTCTCATCCTCCACGCCCCGCTCGTAGGTACGGGGGCGAAGCTCGTCCTGCTCGAGGGTATAGATGTTGACATTGGCATCGTATTGGTGCCGCAGGACACGTGCCATGTCGATGTCAAACGTCTCGATCGCCTGCTCACTCACGAGATGCGGCACCCCGGTGTCGATCAGCCACCAGGTGTGGCCGTACGCTTCGATGTCCCGGCGGAGGATTTTGGGCTCGAGCATATCGGTGACGACGTAGAGACCGTTGACCTCGGTGCGGATCACCCCTGCGCCGGTGAGAAATTCACATCGGCCATCAACCGAGATCCCCTTTTCGACCGCGTAATGAGAAACCGCACGGGTGGCGTTGCCGCACATGGCCGCTTCGCTGCCGTCCGCGTTGTAAAACTCCCACTCGAAATCGTACTCCGGATGGGGGACAAGTACCACGAGGCCATCGGCACCCACCCCTTTTTGCCGGTCACACAGGAGGCGGGCAAGCTCGTGCCGTTCCTTGCGCTCAGAATCGTGAAAAATGACGAAATCGTTGCCGTTGGCGTTGTACTTGGTGACAAACATGGGGGAAACCTTTGGGAAATTCTGAGGGTATTATACCACAGGCGTTCGGATCAAGCGGCTCACCCGCTCACACTCGCGTTCCAGCTCCGCACGATCGCCTGTATTATCGATCACCCACGTCGCACGCAAGCGCTTCTCCTCGATATCCATCTGGGCATCAAGCCGCTGAAGCGCTTCGGCTTCACTCAGTCCTTCCCGCGCCATCAAGCGTGTGATTTGGAGCTCCCGGGGTGCATAGACGACCGCAACCTGCTCGATGGGATACGCCGCGCGTTCATAAAAGAGGGGGATATCGATCAGATAGGGTTTGCCGCGTACCTCTTCGACAGCCGCTTTGCGGGTAATCTCCTGCTCGATCAGCGGGTGGAGCAGCGCTTCGAGCTCCCGACGCTTCTCTACATCGGCGAAAACAATCCGCCCCAGCGCCTTGCGATCGACTCGATCCCCGTGGATCACGTCCGATCCGAACATCTTTTCGATGGCCGTGGACTGCCCGTCAAGCACCGCATGGGCGATGGTGTCGGCATCAATGATAACATACCCAAGCGCGGCGAAGATCGTCGCGGCCGTACTTTTGCCCGTCGCAATCCCACCGGTCAGCACGATGGCAGAGTCAAAAGCCATGATCAGTACACTTCAGTCACCCGATAGCCGTCGCTGTCAACTCGGCCATGAGGCTTTTTTGCCGCAGTGATCATCTCCGAAGCAGAAGGAACTTTGGCGACAGGTTGTTTCTTTTTCGGTATGCGTTTGTTTGTCGCCGGCTTCTTGTGGGACGTAGGCTTTTTGACCACTGGCTTTTTCCTGGCCAATGCTTTGGCCTTCGGTGCGCCCTTCTCTGTTTTCGGGGTACTTTTTCGGGAGGTAGTTCCCGACTTGGGCGCCGGGGTTGTCCTGGCATCAGAACGCCCAACCTCCTTCAATGAAACCACCCTGGGGGTATAATCTTTCATTTGATACTTATCGTAGTGATACACATCTTTTCGGAAATTGAGGTAACCGTAGGGATCGATATACGCCGTCAGGTAGGTGATATCAATGGGCACTTTGTGTTTGAGCACGATTGTCTTTTTGTCCGTCCCTTTCAGCTGATTCATG
>WFSU01000214.1 GCA_015485845.1 Nitratifractor sp.
ACCTTGACCTGAGGAGCGACACGATCCTCTTTGCTCCTTATTTCGATTCCAACCGCAGCGGGATGCCTTTTGGCTACCCGATCGATGCCTTTGTCTCACCGGAAGGCAAACAGTTTCAGAGCACCTCCCGCCGCCAGGCACGCAGCTTCAACCGTCAAGAGCTTCACCGCATCGTCGGTGCCTACCGCTGCATCCTCTGTCATGATCGCTACGACGATCCAATCTACCGAGACTTTAACGCCTCCAAACGGCGCTTCAAACGACAGGAAACTCCATGCTCTCGATGATGATAACATTGAAAAACTGGTGGAGTGTGCTAACACAAGGAGGCAGGGCTTCAGCCCTGCTTGGCGGGACTGAAGTCCCGCCTCCTAATGGGTCATTACATGCCGTGTTAATAACTATCCTCCTGACCACAGGTCTCACCGCCGGCCAAACCTGCACCCAGTGCCACTCCAAGGCTGCGACCAAATGCCGCCAAAGCCCCCACTATACCTTGACCCATGCGATCAACATCACCCGAAAAGTATGGGGGATTACCGACTCGAACGTCACCCTCCAGAGCCTTCCGCTTCCCAAAAAATCTGTCAACACCCCGGCCGACCTTGTTGACGATTTCCTCCGGCGCAAGTGCCTCAAGTGCCATGTGTTCAACCGCAACAGCGGAGAGAAAGGGATGAAGCGCGGCGTGGGGTGTCTGGCGTGCCATACACCTCACCGATCGAGTGGATCATGCCAGCGTGCTCCAGTCTCCACCGCCCGGTGCCAAAGCTGCCACAACAAAGGATACATCGGTGGCGGGTACGACGGCCGCTTCCCCAAAGACCACCACCGCAGCTACCGTGCTCCACTCACACCCGAAGGGCACTTCCCGCCCCAAAAATACGGGATCGACTTCCACCACCTCAACGAAGATATCCACCACCGAAAAGGAATGCAGTGTGCACAGTGCCACACTGCCCAAACTTTACGAGGAGAGGCCAAAGCTCGCTGTACCGACTGCCATAAAAATCCATCACCGCAGAACCACCCCGACTACCATGCCAAAATCGCCTGCATCGCCTGCCACGCCTCTTGGGGCTACAGTGCTTATGAGCTCTCCGTGTTTCGAGACGACACGCCCGACTACGCTCCATGGAAAGATTTGACCCTACAGGAGGACGGCTTCCTCACCCGCTTCCTCACCAAAGCCCTCAAGTCATCCCGTCCGATAGCTCCCCGAATGCCCGATTGGGTCGCCCGCACAATGCGCCCCGGCCTCTGGTACAGCGGCTACCGCTACAAACGGTGGGAGGATGTCGTACTGGCCAACTACGACGACGGTCGCATCGGTCTCGTACGCCCCCTCTACCAATACCGCATCAGCTACCGTGATGCCAACGGTACGATGATCCTCGATGATGTGCATACCCGAAACGGCCACCCCATCGAAGCGTGGCTGTCGTATGCTCCCCACACTATCACCCGCCGCGCCAAAAGCTGCGAACAATGCCACGCCAATCCTCTAATTCTCTCTCCCTATCGGGGCGATAATGCCGTGCTGGGACTCAAAGTCCCCAAACGGATGATCGGGGCAGTGCCGTTGAGTAAAAAACAGATTGATAGGATGCAGTCGATGAAATATAAGAAGGAGAGATTACGGAGATTTCAATGATTATAATGTTTTCAATGCTTGTGTGAATTGTATATATGCGATGATGAAAGAGGGTGGTATTTTGTTGTGAGTCGTTTCTATTATGTGACCTCATGTCGGGGTGAGGGCACCCCGACCTACGCACTTTAGCCCCGCAAGCATCGCTTGCGATGTATCACGCCCCCAATCCTTTGAGCACATAAAAAATAACCGCCGAAAGGATCGCCGCAACAGGTACGGTAACAACCCAGGCGGTGATGATCTTTTTAATCATGCCACGTTTGATGTAGTTTTCGCGCAATTTCTTCTTGATCTTTTTGACCACTTTTTTCTGAGCTTTTTGTTGAGTAAGAAGCTCCAATTTGCGTGCTGCATCGCTGTCGGGAGTCTTGTTAAGATAGGCTTTGATTGCGTCGTATTTTTCGACCTCGGCGTGCAGTTCGTTTTGGCGTTCTTTCATGTGTTTGCTGTCCAGCCACTCCCGCAGGAAACCAACCCCAAACACGGCTCCCACGGCGATATGGGTTGAGGAGACGGGCAGCCCAAGCTGCGAAGCAATGATGACGGTGATGGCAGCTGCGAGCATAATCGAAAAGGCACGCATGGGATCGAGCTCGGTGATCTCCGATCCGACGGTGCGGATCAGGCGGGGGCCAAAGAGCGCCAATCCTACGGCAATCCCCAGCCCGCCGGTCGCCATGACCCACAACGGGATAGCGGCTTTGGTCGAGATCGCCATGTGGGTAAGGGCATCGTTGACTGCGGCAAGAGGACCTACGGCATTGGCGACATCGTTGGCACCATGCGCGAAGCTGAGCAGTGCGGCCGAGAAGATCAGCGGCACGGCAAAGAGAAGATTGATCGCTTCACGGGTATTTTCCGAATGTTCTACTTTGCGGGCGATGCGAGGACGCAGCCAAAGATACGCAATCACTCCGCCGATCAGACCAAAGATCAATGCGACGCTAAAGGGCGGTTTTTTGGTTTGGGGCAAAAAGGAAAGAACCGAAGCGATATCATGCCAAACGTGTTTGAGCCCTTTCAGCGTCAGATACGTCACAAACGCACCCGTCATGATCGCCACGAGGATGGGAACGACTTTTTTGGCGGCCATGCGCATATCTTCTTTGGCCAGGATCGTCTGCTTGATGGTATAGAGGAAAAAGGCAGCAATCACCCCTCCGAGCACCGGGGAGATGACCCACGAGGCAACGATCTTGCCCATCGTTCCCCATGCCACGATCCCGAACCCCCCGGCTGCAATCCCGGCACCGACGACACCGCCGACGATCGAGTGGGTGGTGGAAACCGGCGCTTTGAACCAGGTGGCCAGATTGAGCCACAGAGCTGCGGCCAGCAGTGCGGCTGACATCGCATAGACGAAGATCATCGGATCGGCTCCGAAGGCTGAGGGGGCGATGATCCCTTTTTTGATGGTACCGACGACATCCCCTCCGGCAATGAGCGAACCGCTGGCCTCAAAGATCGCCGCGAGGATCACTGCTCCGGTCATGCTCAGCGCTCCCGATCCTACCGCCGGGCCGACGTTGTTGGCCACATCATTCGCGCCGATGTTCATCGCCATATAGGCACCAAAGACCGCAGCGAGGACGAGGAATCCCCCATGCGCATGACCGGCAATCAATGTTTGGGCGTACGCGCCCACCGCTACAGCAAAGACCGCTCCGAGAATGGTTTTGAACACGTTGTTCATCTTGATGTTCCTTGTGATGGATCCGCGAAGTGACGCGATATCAAATTGTATCACAG
>WFSU01000215.1 GCA_015485845.1 Nitratifractor sp.
CCGATCCGGTTGCGCCCCCAGTCAGGATAGAACGTTGTGTTGTCGATCCCCTCCATTGCCAAATCGCGCAGGCTTTTTTCGGCACCTTCGGGTGCTTGATCCACGGCGATAAACCATTGGCGAGTGGCTCGATAAATGACCGGCTTTTTTGTCCGCCAGCAATAGGGGTATGAGTGGGTGAATTTACTCACTTTGAGCAGGCTGTCTCCGAGAAGCTCCAAGATCGGTTCGTTGGCTTTGAACACATGCATTCCGACGAATTTCTCCGGCTCAGGGATGAGCTGATGACCAATGAGGCTCTCATCGTAGCGCCCCGTATGATCGACGGGCATGAGGATCTCCAGACCGTACTTGAGTCCGGCGAAGTAATCATCCTCTCCGTGCCCCGGTGCCGTGTGTACCGCTCCGGTTCCCCCACTGAGCTCGACATGCTCACCGAGAATAATGTGAGAACTGCGGCCATTGAGAGGATTGATCGCCAGTGTGTTTTCGAGCTCTTTGGCGCTGATCTTGCGTCCAGAGTGGGCACCGACGACCCCCTCTTCGACGAGAGCCGCATGGCGCTCTTCGGCGACAATGTAGCCGTCTTCGGTCAGGAGATACATCGCCCCGGGGTTGAGGGAGATTCCGGTATTGGCCGGCAGGGTCCAGGGGGTCGTCGTCCAGATGACGATGGCCGCCTTTTCGGGGAGATCGAGATCCTGCTTGGCTTTGTCGCTCATCTCAAACGCCACGTAGATCGAATAGTCTTCTTTGTCCTTGTACTCCACTTCCGCCTCCGCCAAAGCCGTCTCGGCTGCCCATGACCAGTAGATCGGCTTGGAGCGCTCGACGAGGAGCCCTTTGCGTGCGACATCGCACAGTGTCCGGTAAATGTTGGCTTCGAATTTGAAGTCCATCGTCACATAAGGATTATCCCAGTCACCAAGTACCCCGAGTGCTTTGAAGCCGTCACGTTGCAAATCGATGTATTTGGCGGCGTGGTTGCGGCAAAGCTGGCGAAACTCGGAGACGGGCATGGCGTCTTTTTTGGGTTTGCCGATCTGTTCTTCGACTTTTTGCTCGATCGGCAGACCGTGACAATCCCAGCCCGGCGTGTACCGGACATCTTTGCCCTGGAAATAATGGTACTTGACGATGATATCTTTGAGGATTTTATTCAGGGCGTGACCGATGTGGATGTCACCGTTGGCATACGGAGGGCCGTCATGGAGGGTAAACATCTCGCGTCCGGCACGTTTGGCTTTCATCTGGCCGTACACATCTTCAGCAAACCATCGCTGGTAGCGCTTGGGCTCATTGGTGGGCAGGTTGCCACGCATCGGGAAATCGGTCTTGGGAAGGAGAAGCGTCTCTTTGTAATCCATAATTGTATGCCTCGTCAGGAAATGGAGGGATTATATCGAAAAGTGACTAAGGGGATGTCTTGAATGCTCTATTATGGTATAATATCGCCATGAAAACGTTACCTGAACTCACACAATCCATCATGCGCACCCTCGAAGCGAGAGGAGAGAGCATCACGTTTGCCGAAAGTTGCACCGGCGGACAACTCGCCGCAGCGTTTACGGCTATTTCCGGCGCTTCAGCCGTGTTCAACGGCTCAGTCGTCAGCTACGCCAATACCATCAAAGAGCAATGGTTGGGTGTGCGACCCTCCACCCTCGAACAATACGGTGCTGTCAGCCGTGAATGTGTCGCTGAAATGCTCAGCGGTGTCCTGAACATGGCACACGCCGACTACGCCATTGCCGTCTCCGGAATTGCCGGCCCCACCGGAGGGACTCCCGACAAGCCGGTCGGCACGGTCTACATCGGGATTCAGACACCCGAGACATCCACTATTTATCACCACGTCTTTGAGGGGAATCGTGAAAGCGTCCAGCATCAATCGGTTGAATTTGCCATCAAAACCCTGCATGAAATGATAAAATAATAAAATTTTTCATTTTTCGCCGAAAATCCCTTGACAATTCAAACTTTATCGGCTATAATTCTGCCCACTTAAAGCAAGTAGCTTTTTATTTCGTGACCCGTTAGCTCAGTTGGTAGAGCAATTCCCTTTTAAGGAATGGGCCCTAGGTTCGAATCCTAGACGGGTCACCACGTTAACTTGATAGTTTTGGATCTAGATGACCCTTTCATCTAGTGGCCAAGGATGCTACGTTTTCATCGTAGTCACAGAGGTTCAAATCCTCTAAGGGTCGCCAACCTCAGTCAACATCGGGGTCGCTTAGCTCAGTTGGTAGAGCGCCACCCTTACAAGGTGGATGTCATAAGTTCGAGTCTTATAGCGACCACCATTTGATAGAACGCGAAATGAGCAAAGCTCATTTTCAGCTACGCTAACGCTGTGTTTACTTCAGCAGTAGGCTCGCGAAACTAGTTTCGCAGGGTGTTCAAAAAGTATTTTTTTTGGTGCGGCGGTAGTTCAGTTGGTTAGAATACCTGCCTGTCACGCAGGGGGTCGCGAGTTCGAGTCTCGTCCGCCGCGCCACCCATTTTCATTTCTTTTTTTCTCCTTTTGAAATAGAAACCATAGCCCGGTTCCACACCTCCTCCTCCTTTTGAATCAAGAACTTAACAATCATCCCGGGCTATGATTCTGATTCTCATTTCCTCAAGGTTTTCACCCTTTTCTCTCACCTCTTCTGGTATACTTATGCAAAACATTTTAGTCAAAGAGGAAAATACTATGATCGATCCAGAAGCTTATAACGAAGAGACCGACGGCACACTCCTGACCGTCTCTGCCGAAATCTTCTCCGTCGAGCCCGAAGGGTTCGAGATCCACGTCACCAATGATGAAAAAAATGAAAAAAAAGTCTTCACCTCTGCACGGGGATATGCTGAGTATCTTATCGAGTCGGTTGATTCTTCGCGCAAAGACAACTTCGTTGCCCCCTGGCTCCCCTCCCCCCATGCACGTCGCTACGACATTGATCTGGTCGGGATGGAGCTGAGTATGATGCAGGAGTGGATGGAAAAGGAGCTCGGGGAGGCGCAGATGGGCTGACCTATCGCACTACCTTGATCCGGACACGCCGTCCGCTTCCTTTGATCTCAAACCCTCGTGTCTGCTCCGGATCGAGCACCAGCCGCATCGTGTTGCGATCAACAAACCGGACATACACATCCCCCGGATACTGCATCGTCCCCAACACATCGTGCGGATTGGTTGGCTCGAAGTAGAGCCAGTACCCTTTGCCCGCTTTGAGCGTGAGGGTTGTCTTTTTTTTTCGGATCGTTTTCAGTGTTTCGACCGGGTGTATTGTCGTGAAATTCCACGTCAGTGTGCGGGTTTTCCTTTTGTGCCGGTAGACCAGTTTCGCCCGGTACGTTGTCCCGTATTTCAGCCGTTTCAACGGCAACAGTGCAAATTGGCGCCGGGTCAGTTTATGATTGGGGTCGGTGCCTTTGGTAAGGAGACGTACCGGTGTCATTTTCCCTCCCCCCTCTTCAAACAGTTCAAATGAGACCAGGGTCACTTTCCGAAAAAACCGGTCATTAAACTCCACACTCACCGGGAAGCCGCTCACATCGTATCCGGGAAGCGGATCGGGTGTCTCCTGATAAAAGACCGGAGAGACATCCGTCTGCCCATCGTACGGATAGATCAAAATCTTTGGATTGCTCTCCTTGATGGCATTACGGGCTCGATCGTATGCCCGGGCATCGATCCGATGTTTGGTATCGGCACAGACCCCATAGACGTACCGTCCGGTACCGTGGAAACTTCGGGTAGAACACAGACGCGCTATTTCGCTGTTGCCCATCAGATAGACGAAGGCGGTATTGCGGGCATCTTTTTTGTCCTGAGCGATCCCAATCCCCACCTCATCAAATGAAGGATTCAAAAATCCAAACCGATGGTAAATTGCTGAAAAGAGACCGTGAAGGGACTCGAGGCCGTTCCGGCTTCGCGTCGAGAGATTCTCCCCAACAAAACGTGCCTTGTATCCTGCCCGCAATGCCCGATCCATCGGTGCCGATCCGGTAAATCCTTTTTGGGTGCTCTTCTCAAAATGGGAAGAAATTTTGTGTCGCACCAGATAGTCGGCATGCGCCTGAGCCGCTTGCTGAAGAGCTGTATTTTCCTGGAGACTGGACATCCCGAGTGTCCCCCGGATTTCGTTAAGGGTTGTGAATGCTTCAAGTCGCTCGTGGGCAATATTTTCCATCGGAGGACGCGTGACCGTCCGGACGGTATGGGGCGATGCTTCTGCCTTCTGGTCGATCCACAACCAGGCCAAACCCGCCACCAGAATAACCAGCACTACCACACTTTTACGCATCCATGCCTCCATCACACAGTATTCTTGTCACTGATCTTACCGAAAATTTACCTTTTTTCAGTATAATCCTCCCCAAAAATATTTAGGAGTTTACTGATGACATTCAATGAAGCAGCCGAACAATACCCCATCCTCGCCGAGCAGCGTGACGTGCTTGAAAAAGCCGGCCTGGTCAAAGACGACGTTGATCTCCACAAAATCGCGGTCTATTTCATCCGCAAGGACACCGAAGCTTTCAAAAAGATGATCGAGCAGGGTTACGACGTTAATGCCCGTGAAACCGGCGATTTCGGTTCTCCACTGCTCCACAACACCATCCGTTTCGCCAACATGGAAGCATTTAAATTCCTCATCGATCAGGGCGCGGACATCAATGCCACCGACAATGTCAACTACTCGCCTCTCATCGAAGCCGTCGTCGACGGTCAGTTGGAGTTTGGCAAGATCCTCGTCGAGCTGGGTGCCGACAAAACTATCGCCAATAAAATGGGTGCCACCGCTGCAGCACTGGCCAACAAATTCGGCCGGTTTGAATTTCTCCCCATTCTGGGCTGATCCTTTTACACAGGTCGTTTCTCACGACTTGTGTGCCCGACTCTAATCCTTTTTTTACTACAATCCCTCTCATGGAACCCGCACCCCGTATTTTGCCGCACCTGTCGCTTCACGACCTCAAAAACCCTATCCTGCTGCAGGCCATGCTTAGCAACCTGAAAGACGATTATTACTGGAGCGATGATTTCTCCCCCGAGTTTTACACGGCGCAGGCACGCGCAGGTTTCATGGCGGTCACTGAGATCCATCAGGGGCGCGAACTGCTCCTCCCTGAGCTCCAGCGCAGCTACGCACTGCTTGATTTTGATTCGCTCCATGTCAGCCGTCATGTCCGGCGCATCCTCAAGCGAATCCACCCCACCCTGCATGTGGGATACTCCCTCAATACGGTTGCCGAAAAGATCCAGTCCCATCACAAACACGCCTGGCTTACACCCCGTTACCTCACCACACTCAAGGCTGTCAACCGCCTCGACAATGACCTCCATGTCGTCTCCATACTGATGCGACAAGAAGGCACCATTACCGCCGGTGAGATCGGCTACATTTTGGGCCGGACATACACCAGTCTGAGCGGTTTCAGCTCCCGCGATCCCCGCTACCGCCACCATGGCATCGTGCAGATGGTACTCCTCTCCCAATGGCTGGAAGCACACGGATTTGCCTTCTGGAATCTCGGCCAACCCTGGATGCCGTACAAATTCGCTCTTGGAGCCCGGGAATACACCCGTCAGGATTTTCTCCGTCGCTGGCAGAATGCGATCCGAAAGCCCCTCCCCCGCTTTCTATAACACATTTCGTGGCGCTTTGTTGTCCCGCAAGTTTTTTGTGCTATAATCCTTCATATTATCTACCAAAGGAATATGGAGTGAAATCATCCCTGAATACACCATTTTTTGTGATGCTAATTGCTTTGATTAGCTTCGGGTCTGTCGCGCAGGCCAATGTCAACCCCATGGACATTCTCAACGGACGCACGCATCGAACCACCAAACGCCATAAGCGCTACATCAAGCTCCCCGTCCGCTGGGTCGCCTCCAAGCGCTCCCTCGCCAGCTACGGCCGTATGAAACACGAATACCTCGGTCCGGTACACAACTCTCCGGCAGTCTCCGGAGGTTTCGATCCCGAGGTCTACACTCATCATGTCCTCACCAACAAGCCCCGGCTCGAAGCCAAAGCAATCGACGGGCCTCTCCCCCAGGACTACAGCAGACTTTTCCTCAAGTCCAAAACACTGCTCTCTCCCACTAAGGTACACCTCAAAATCGTCGTGGACAAATCGGTACAACGCATCTACGTCTACAAAGATCTCGAACAACTCTATACCTTCAAATCCTCCACCGGAAAAGCCGGACACCGTACCCCTAACGGTGTTTTCAAGCCCTACTCCCTGGAGAGCATGCATTACTCACGCAAATATTACAACTCCCCTATGCCTTGGAGCACTTTTTTTAACAACGGCATCGCCATCCACGGTACCGAAGCGATCTACCAACTCGGTCACGCCGCCTCTCACGGCTGCGTCCGTACCCATCCCGTCAGCGCCCGCCGCATCTACAATCTCATCCGAAAATACGGCCGTAAAAATACCACGGTAATCGTCACGAATTAGAGCGATACGATCTTGACCGATTTGAGGCAAAGCACTTCACAAGCACCTCCACAATAAACACATTAATTTTCATGTCATCCTCTCACCTTCCCCCGCATCCGTTTCTTGCTTGCGTGCCTCTTTTTCGCCTCAAGCCTCCGACGGACAGAGCTTTTAGACGGTTTGGTGGGGACCCGTTTTTTGGAGGTGACTGCTACACTCTTGATGAGCATGATCAGACGGGCAATCGCTTCGTCTCTGTTTTGCTCCTGGCTTCGGTGTTGTTGGGATTTGATGACGACGATGCCCTCTTTGGTGATCCGCTTGTCCTTGAGGGAGAGTAGACGATCCTTGTAGTCATCGGGAAGGGATGAGGCGGCAATGTCGTAGCGTAGGTGGATCGCGGCTGAAACCTTGTTGACCTTCTGCCCGCCGGAACCCTGCGCCCGCATGGCCGTAAATTCTATCTCGTTTTCATCGAGCGAAACGGTCTGGGTGATCGGGTGCAGTGTCGGGCTCATAGACTCAGTTGCCATAGATCAATCCTTTCATCTTTCTCAAAAGATAACTCTTCAAAACACTAAGCATCTCCTAAAAGCATCTCCTAAAATCATCCTCAACAATTTCTCGCTGATCCGAAAATCCGATACATTGAGTTTCGCGACGATTTCCTCAATGCGCTATCAACACTTATGCCCGCAACCCTTCATTCAACATCATCTTGATTAATGACTGGTACGGCACATCCATGCTGTTTGCCTTAACCTTCAGCGCATCGATCATATCGACCGGAAGACGGATGGAGATACTCCGGGTTGTTTTTTTCAGATTGGGGAAGCGTACGACTCTGGCTTTTTCCATATCGAGATATTCCGTCGCATCATGCGATTCCCAGAAGAGCCGCTCTTCGTGTTCGTCTTTAAAGGTAGGGATTGTTTTTGTTGCTTTCATAGAACGCTTTCTCCTTTTTCGTCATTTCACGAGCTGAGATCACCCGTATGCGAGTGTCTCTCGTGGTAAAAACCACCATGATCTTGATACCCTCATCATCCTTGCCGAAGGCGATACAACGGCATTCATCTACAGAGTGAACATAATCCTCAACCACGATCAGAGGTTCGTTAAAGAAAATCTCTTCGATCCTCTTGTAGTTGATTCCATGTTTTTTCTCGTTCTTGTAGACATTGCCATCGTCCCAGTCAAAACCGGTCAATGCTTCTACGTCCAGACACTCAAATTCCATCTTTATACCTTTTGTATATGGTTATTATATACAATAATAATTAACTCAACCACTATGGACTGAAAGTCCATAGGTTCTTTCGTGGACTGAAAGTCCACTCTCTACTCTAAAATCATTGTCCCCGTATCCCGATTGGAGGGGGTTCGGTGGTGCTCGAGGTATTCATCCACCATCTCCTGGGTCACATTCCCC
>WFSU01000216.1 GCA_015485845.1 Nitratifractor sp.
GCTTGAACACGACAAACGCCCGCTCCTGCCAGATCAAAAACGGCGTGATCAGATCATGCGCCCTCTCTTCCAATACTCCCATCATCACATTCTCAAGGCGATTGGCTCCGCCTCCGTGCCCAGCGATCGGATCGGGATGAGCGATCACCACCCGTTCCAAGCCCAACTCGGCCAGCAGCGACGCACACGAAGGGGTCTTCCCCTCATGAGCACACGGTTCAAGGGTCACATAGATCGTACACGCCTTAAAAAAACCCGCCGGAAGTTTGCGGAGAAACGCATGTACTGCCTGAGCATCGTACCGGTCAATCGGCACCGTCTCACCCGAGAGGGTTTCGTATGCGTTCACCAACGCCAATACCTCCGCATGCGAAGTACCCGCCCTGTGGTGCGCCTCGATCGCAACGATCCGCCCGGAATGAACCACGACAGCTCCCACAGGAGGGTTGGGGTATGTCAGGAGCTGATACTCCCACGCCGCATCGATGGCCAATTGCATGTAAAATTCATCGTTCATGGGAAGCATTATACCTTTTTTGTGATTTCGGTGTATAATGTCCCATTTTATCAACGAGGATCACTCCATGTCCCACCGCTCCAATACTCTCTTTTACTTCCTCATGTTTCTGGCCATGATCGGCTGGGGCGGGTCGTGGGTGCATGCCAAGTACCTGAGCGAGCACATGAGCGTCAATGAGATCATCTTCTATCGCTACCTCTTGACGACGATCAGCATGGTGCCGATCCTGATGGGGATGAAACGCTCCTTCACCATCGATCTGCGTTCGGCACTGGTGACCCTCTTTGCCGCTGCGATCCTGACGATCTATACCTGGCTGTTCATCGAAGGGACACATCTGGGGACTGCGAGTCTGGGCGGAGCGTTTGTGACGACGCTGATCCCCATCGTCACGTTTGTCCTCTCGGCTATCCTCGGACGACGTGCTGTCCGAAGACGGGATGCATTTGCTCTGCTGCTCGGGGCGCTGGGAGTGATAACGATCCTCAATGTCTGGAGCTTCAGCCCTGAGCAGATTTTCCGCCTGGAGAACCTCTATTTTGTCCTCGCCGCACTCCTCTGGGCGATCCTGACCATCGTCGCCAGCAAAGTGACCGGCATCGGCCCGATGGTTTACAGTTTTTATCTCTATCTCTTTACGACGTTGATCGAGGGGCTGTTGGTCGCCGACTTCCGTACCGACATGCTCCACATCGGCACCCTCCCCTGGCTCAATCTCCTCTCGCTGGCACTTTTCAGCACCACGTTTGCTACGTCGATCTATTTTGTCGGAGGGCAGAGGATTGGAGCCGATCGGATCAGTTCATTTACGTTTCTGGTGCCGTTCAGTGCGATTGGGTTGAGTGCGCTCTTTCTGGGAGAGAGTATCACGGTTGGGATGATTGTGGGGACGATGATGGCGGTGACGGCGATCTATCTGCTCAATCACCGATCAAAATAAAGTCATTTCCTACGCATTTCTATGATATAATTCCCCTAACAAACGGGAGGGGGAACCGGAGAAATGGAAACAGAGGACACGAAAGAGAGCCACACATTTTTTTCCTTTTTAGACGAAAACCGCTCCTTTTTTCTCGGTATCATTCTGATTCTGTCTGCTTACTTAAAATTTATCTATCTGTTTCACTATTCTTCGTATGATATATGCCTCGTATCTCAGATGCAGACGTATTGGGATGCAGCCGTGCACAGCTATTATCGCGGCGATTTTGATCCGGCTCAGTGGAGCACCCTCCCGACTTTGGGGCATGTGTTCCTTGCGTGGGTGTTCAAGCTCCTTTATCTTGCAGGGCTCTACCCCCACAAACACGAAGCCATCATCGGTCTGAATATCCTCCTCTCCACGCTGGATGCGGCACTGGTGTATGGGATCGCTATGCAGGTGTTTGCTTCGGGGGGATATGCCCTTTTGGTGGCCGCGATTTATGCGTTTTTCTTCCCCATTACGTTTGGCGATGCCCTGATCCTGCCGATCCATCCTTATCTGTTTGCCCTCCTGCTTGGCACCTATTTGATGATGACCTACCTCGAACAAGGCAAGCTCTATCTCTTCGTCTCCGGTGTCATGATAGGCATCGCGGCTGCTTTGCGTCCAGAGACGATCTTGATGGTTATTCCGTTTCTCCTCTATCCGCTGTTTGCGTCTGATCGCCGCTTGGCGGGGTGGGTGCGTGCTTTGGTATTTGGACTTGGGTTTGGTACGACGGTTCTGCTGGTCATCACCCAAAACAACGCCGTCTCCTCTGGCAAACTCCACACTCTCTCAGCCGACACTGCTCCCCGCTATTTGCTGGAGATGTGCCAAAAAGATACGATTACCTCCCGATCCGATATAGGCACCTATACCGTCCGTCGCTACACCGTCTCACCCGATGCACCCATCCAGGAGTACAACACCACCATCCCCTTCACCCAGCCAACCCTTCTGCTTGCAGAGGCTCACACCTGCAAAAAACCTGCCCGCACACTCCTGCAAGCATACGCCCAAAAGCTGCATCGCATCTACTCAGATACCCTCTCGATGGTTCTGCCCCCTTATCATGGATCGATCACCTATGTGCTGCGCTTTAACATACTCGCACTGTGGATGACTGTACTCCTTGTTCTGCTACCGTTTGTGGTGTACGACCGACACGTAATGCGCAGCGGTGTCGGCCTGCTGATCGGCACGGCTGCCGCACAGCTGATTGCGCTGTTTGCTTTTGGGGTGGAGCCGTGTTTCTTGCAGGGATTTTTTTATGGGGTGGTGATCCTGAGTGTGCTGAGTGTGATCGTGGTGCTATCTCAGTTCAAACAGTTGTGGTGGAAAGCGGGAATTTATCTGCTGATTGTCGGGGGTGCAATCATGCTATTCTATCATCTGTAGGGTGCTGTACCCTCACGGCACCAATCATCCAACGGTCAAGCGACTACCACTCGAAATACGTTTTAGCCTTGGCAATCTCGCTGTAACCGTAATGCTCTTCGCCATGCTTGGTCTCAACGGTAACCCCGTAATCATCAGCAGCAATCAGTGTACCGCGAAGACGATCCTGTCCGGGGACTTTGAGACGAACTTTTTCACCGATGGCTTGCTGGAAATGGCGGGGCTTGGTGAGGGGGCGTTCGATGCCGGGTGAACTTACCTCGAGAAAGTATTTGCCACTCATCGGAGGATGAACATCGAGAAAAGGAGAGAGCTCACGGGAGATGTCGGCACACAGATCGAGTGTCACCCCATCGGGATGGGTGATGTAGACA
>WFSU01000217.1 GCA_015485845.1 Nitratifractor sp.
CCAATATTTTTCTCCATGGGTCGCCTCAAAAACGCATGTTGGCATCTGCTACGGCGATGCAATCGATCTCAATCTTGACATCTCTCGGGAGGCGGGAGACTTCTACGGTACTGCGTGCCGGACGATGTGTCCCGAAGTAGCGGCCATAGATGGCATTGACCTGGGCAAAATCATTCATATCGGACAGATAAATCGTCGTCTTGACTACATCATTGAGGTGGGCTCCAGATGCCTCGAGAACATAGTGGAGATTTTTAAGTACCTGATGGGTCTGGGTTTCCACATCGGTACCGGCCAATTCTCCGTTTGGCATAAGGGCAATTTGCCCGGATGTGTAGATAAATCCCCGTACTTTGACGGCCTGCGAATAGGGGCCGATCGCTTCGGGTGCGTCAGTTGTCTTGATGCATTTCATGTGAACTCCTTAATTGTTTTCATAAAAGATGTAGCTGGTGGAATAATCGGAAAATTCAAAATACTCTTTTTTCTCTCCCGGATCTTTCTTGAAATTAAAGTTTTTGTCATCGATACCGTACCCGTAGCGATAGGGACGGGGTTTGCCATCATTGGTGCCGTACGCCGTAGACAGTTTGTCAATCTTGATAAAACGTTTGACAAGTTTCTGCCCGGCATACACATCAAGCACCCCATTGGTACCCGTCCAATTCTGAATCGAACGACTCAGGCTGTTCTGGGTCTCCTGTGTGCATCCGCCAAGAAATATTGCCGCCACTGCCACCGCTCCAAGGTATTTTGTTTTCATCGGTTTATCCTTTAAAATCGTATCTGTTATTGTACCCTATTTTTTCGAACCAATGTGTTCAAGGGCGTATTGGGTCAGCAGAGGGCCGAGAAGTTCATGCACCATGGTGGTGGCGATGATGACATTGAGCATCAGGGGTGCCATGATTCCGAAGCCCGCCTCCTGCTGAAGCGAAAGTGCCAGCCCAATCGCAATCCCTGCCTGAGGGAACAAAGCCAATCCAAGATACTGCCGGACATCCTGAGAGGCACCGGAAGCCCGAGCTCCGAACCACACCCCGGAGATCTTCCCCACAAAACGGAAAAAGATGTAGACGATTACGACCCCCGGCATGCTGAGGACAAACTGGATATCGAGGTGCATTGCCGAAAGGGTAAAGAAGAGCATGAAAATGATCTCTTTGAGGTGAAAGTCAAACTCACGCTTGACGAGAAAAAAGTTGCGGGTTGAAATGTTGGAGAGGGCAACGCCCATCGCCAGTGAGGCCAGCAACGGCTCAAAGCCAAAATACTCACTCACACTGTAGACGATGAAGATCATCCCCAGCGTCGACGTGGTCTTGATGCTCCGATGATTGCGAAATACCCGGTCAATCATTTCCGAGATGACTGCTCCAATTGCTCCCACGGCCAGGGTAAAAAACAACTTGGGGATGATGCGAACATACTCTTCGAGTGCGTGGTTCGTAATCTCGAGGTTGACGCCGGCAACGATCAAAACAAAACTGAACAGCACTAATGTGATGGCGTTGTCCACCGCCACCACACCGAGAAGAAACGTACTGAAACTCCCTTTGGCTTTGAGTTCATGAATGACGGCCAGGATGGTCGCTGGTGCTGTGGCCGATGCCAACGCTCCAAAGAGCAGTGAAATCGCCAGACGGTACCGCACCGAAAGACCGAAATCAAAATAGGAGAACATACTATAGAGCACTGTCCCGATCAACACAAAAGTAAACAGCGCTTCAAAAAGCGAAATGATTGTCACCTGCTTCCAGACGCTGCGCAGTACTTCGTATTTGAGGTTGGCACCGATCAGAACGGCGATAAGCGAGAGTGACATATTGATGATGATATGACTGCCATCGACAAACGACTGGGGGACGAAATTGAACATATGGGGGCCGATAAGAAACCCAAGGATCAGGTAACCGACGACGTTGAGCATTTTAAATTTGTAACTCACCCATTTCATAAAGGCACCGAGTACAAAAATTAACCCGACGTAAAAGAGCTCCTGCATCTCGTCCCTCCTGAAATCTATAATAGATTATACACTAATTTTCTCGTGAAAAACTTCAAAGAAAATGTTATGCGGTCGTGGGCATTCCAAACTTCTGAGTCTGCAATTCACCCGAATCGTCAAAGAAGAGATAGTAGAGTTTGTCCATGACCACCGGCAATCCGACGAGATAACGCAAGGCGAGATTGGCCTGGAGTGAAGCAATGTGCATCACGATGGGGGCGGCGATCCCTGCCGGAGTACGATCGGTGACGGTGAACACCCCGAAAAGTGCCCGATCGAAAAAACACACTTGTCCATTGAACGCCTCGACACTGCCGTAGATCCAGGGGGTCTTTCCCGCTTTGGCCCAGCGGTCGATCGTTTCGCGTGCGGGGAGGTTGTCGGTGGCATCGAGGATCAGGTCATAC
>WFSU01000218.1 GCA_015485845.1 Nitratifractor sp.
AGGATTTTTCGATGTTCGAAACCGTTATCGGCCTGGAAGTCCACATCCAGCTCAACACCGCTACCAAGCTTTTCTGTGCCTGCCCCACCAGTTTCGCGGCCCATCAGAACCGTCACACATGCCCCACGTGCCTCGCGCTCCCCGGTGCCCTACCGGTGGTTAATGAAGAGGCGGCCATCAAAGCGATGCGTCTGGCCAATGCCATCGATGCCGAGATCAATGAGGCCTCCCGCTTCGACCGTAAATCCTACTTCTATCCCGATTCGCCGAGTGCCTATCAGGTCACCCAGTTTTATGAGCCGATCCTTCGCAACGGTACGGTGACCATTGATCTGGAAGATGGCACCCAAAAAGGTATTACGGTTCTTGAAGCCCATCTCGAAGCCGATGCGGGGAAAAACATGCACGAAGGCTCGATCTCCAAAGTCGATCTCAACCGCGCCGGAACTCCACTGCTCGAGATTGTCAGTGCCCCGGATTTGCGGGGTGTCGATGAGACACTTGCCTATCTCAAAAAACTCCATGCCACCGTCCGCTACCTCGACATCAGTGATGCGAACATGCAGGAGGGCTCTTTCCGCTGCGATGTGAATGTCTCGATTCGCCCCAAAGGGCAGAAAGAGTATGGAACACGGGTGGAGATCAAAAACATGAACTCATTCCGCTTCATTGCCCAGGCGATCGAATACGAAGTGCAGCGCCAGATCGAAGCGTACGAAGACGGCGTGTATGCCGATGAAGTGTGGCAAGAGACCCGCCTGTGGGATACCGAGCGCCAGGAGACCCGTTCGATGCGGGGCAAGGAAGAGGCGGCCGACTATCGCTATTTCCCCGAGCCGGATCTGCGCCCGTTGATGGTGACTGAAGCGATGAAAGCAGCGGCAAAAGAGATCCCGGAATTGCCCGATGAAAAGGTGGCCCGCTACGTCGAGACACTGGGGATCAAGCGTTATGATGCGCTGGTGATCACGGCGGACAAAGAGTTGGCGTATTATTTCGAAGCGATGCTCGACGCCGGTGCGCCGGCCAAACCCGCTGTGACATGGCTGACCTCAGAGCTTCTCGGCCGCCTCAACAAAGCCTCTCTTCCCATCACCGAAACACCTGTGGATGCTCAGACGCTTGGTATCCTGATCTCGAAGATCGAAGACGACACGGTTTCAGGCAAAGGAGCCAAAGAGGTGCTTGATTATCTCATGGAGCATGAGGAACGGGATATCGATGGGATTATCGAGACACTCGGGCTCAAACAGATGAGTGATGACGGAGCGATCCTTGCCATGATCGATGATATCCTTTCGGCCAACGAAGACAAAGTGGCGGAATACCGTGGCGGCAAAGAGAAGCTGCTCGGATTCTTCGTCGGCCAAGTGATGAAAGCCTCTCAGGGCTCTGCCAACCCCGGCAAAGTCAATCAACTTCTCAAAGAAAAGTTAGCAGAGTAATGCCCCGGAATGCGCAGACCCCCGCCATCGTGACGCAAGCGCTTCACCGGCACCGCAGTGCCCGCTACCAGGCGGTCAAAGGGTTCTTTCGCAACATCCTCACCAATCCGGATTACCCGTACAAGAAATTCTTCGATCTCTTCATGATTGCCCTGATCCTATCTTC
Source organism: Nitratifractor sp. (assembly GCA_015485845.1). Classification (GTDB taxonomy): domain Bacteria; phylum Campylobacterota; class Campylobacteria; order Campylobacterales; family Sulfurovaceae; genus S017-3. The sequence continues at coordinate 1,612 of WFSU01000218.1, forward strand.
GGTATGGATCCTGGTTCACGAAGTCAAGCACCCCCTTCCGCATTGGGTCGATGTGTATGATTTGTATGTTGTGACACTCCTTTTTATTGTGGAATATCTGTTGCGGCTCTGGGTCTACAGCGATTTGCATGAAATGGTGCTCAAGGAGTATGACGAATCGCTCATACTGGGGCGACCGTTGAATTATGGGAGAATTTTCAAGCGTTTTGTCCTCAGCAAGTTTGCCTATATGAGCAGTCCGGCGGCCATTATTGACCTGATGGCAATCCTCCCGGGGTATCGTCCGCTGCGGGTACTGCGGATCTTCGTCCTCTTTCGCCTCTTCAAGCTGCTGCGCTACACCAAGAGCATCAATGAATTCGTTCAGGTACTGGTGGAGAAGAAATTTGAGCTCCTTACCCTCCTGTTTTTACTGGTATTCATTGTCCTTACCGCCGGGATTGCGATCTACGTGTTTGAGACCCATGTCAACCCGAAGATCAATACCCTGTTTGATGCGATCTACTGGGCGCTGGTGACGATCTCGACGGTGGGATACGGAGACATCGCCCCGGTGACGACGCAGGGAAGGGTGATCTCGGGGATCATTATTGTCAGCGGGATTGCGATGATTTCGTTTGTCACCTCGGTGATCGTTTCGGCCTTCTCGGTCAAACTTGAAGAGCTCAAGGAAAACCGCCTCATTCACGACCTCAACAAGGAAGAGGCGTTTCTCATCCTCTGCGGGTACGGTCAAATGACCAAGATGTTTTTGCGTCAGAAGGATTATCCCCTCGAGTACATTATCCTCGACAACGATGCCAACCGGGTTGCCACCGCCCGCAAAGACGGCTACAATGCGATCCAGGAGGATGCCAGCCGCTACGAAGTGCTGCACCGTTTCAATACCCAATATGCCCGCGTTACCCTTGCCACCCTTCTCAACAGCGACGTCGAAAATATTTACATCACCCTCAATGCCAAGTCCGTCGATCCCACCATCCAGGTGATTGCCCGTATGTCGGATCGCAAAATGGCACACAAGTACAAACTGGCCGGAGCCGATCATCTCCTGATGCCCGATGAGGTGGCGTCGCGGATGTTGCTGATGGCGATCGAACAACCGGCGATGCAGGAGGCGATCGTCCACTTGCTGACCGGTCGAAGCAAAGCCAAACTCGATGAGATTATCGTTCATGAGCACGACCACTATTGCTGTAAGGCACTGGAAGCAATTGACTTCAAACAGCACAAATTGATCTTTGTCGGGATTTACCGTGCGATGAACGGGGAGTTCCTGTTCAACCCGGCCAAAGAGTTGATCCTCGAGGCAGGGGATGTGATGCTGGTGGTGGGATACCATGTCAGCATTACCCAGTTTGAAAAAGACTTCAGGAGCGTATGATGGCGGCCCGAAAAGTGCACATCTTCGGCTACGGAAAACACGGCAAGCGGATTGCTTCAGGGTTGCGGGGGAGTGGGTATTCTCTCCATATTCTCGAGCAGGATGCCGATCTGGTGAAAAAAGCCTATGCCGATGATTATGTGGATGTGGATCAAATCGACATGACCGACGACGATCGGATCGAAGCCCTTGATATTGACGAGAGCGATCGGGTCGTCTGCGTGATGGATGATGAGCACTTCAATGTCTTTGTGACCCTCACTCTGCGCCAGTTTCACCCCGAGGTGGAGATTTTCTCGATCTCCGACTCAATCCACACAGCTGAAAAACTCACCATGGCCGGAGCGACCAAAGTGATCGATCTCTACGATGTGAGTGCCACCCGGATCCACAACTTCCTCAACAAACCGGTCACCACCCACCTGATGAGCAGCATCATCGCCGACAAGCGGGGCATCTCTTTCCACGAATACACGATTCCCG